>JAAZJD010000024.1 GCA_012800525.1 Clostridiales bacterium | reverse complement strand
TGTTTTAATTCTTATCTTTCGGGCTTTCTCATAATATTCAAGCGCTTTTTGACAATCTCCTTGATTGTCATATGTAACAGCAATATTGTTAAAACAGTCTGCAACATTAGGATGTTCTTCTCCAAATTCTTGAATGCTTATATCTATGGCTTTTTCATAATACTCAAGTGCTTTTGGATAGTCTCCTTGTTTGTCATATATAATAGCAATGTTATTAAAATAATTTGCAACATCAGGATGTTCTTCACCAAATGCTTTAACCTTTATCTCTAGGGCTATCTCATAACATGCAAGGGAATTTGAATAGTCTCCTTGTTTGTCATATGTAACCGCAATATTATTAAAACAGTCTGCAACGTCGGGATGTTCTTTTCCTAATGCTTTAATTTTTATCTCTAGTACTGCCTCATAATATTCAAGGGCTTTTGAATATTCTCCTTGACTGTCATATGCAACGCCAATATCGCTCATACAATCTACAACAGAAGAATGCTCTTTTCCTAATGCTTTAACTCTTATCTCTAGGGCTTTTTTGTAATATTCGAGCGCTTTGGGATAGTCAGCTAAATGGAGATGGATTTCGCCAGTATTGAAATATATATCTGCAGTTTCAGTGTTTTCTTCTATATCTTGAAGCCTTCGTTTTTCTAGATAGTAACCTCCTATTTCTTTCTTTTGTTGCTTTATGCTGTATTCTTCTACCTTATCGTAATCGGTTAATTCTTTTATGCAACTTAAAAACAGCTCTTTTGTTTCATAATCTATTTCTATTTCACGATAAGCCACCTCTGAGATTAGAGGGTGTAGAGACGCATTGTCTTGCGTGTCTATTCTCACAAACCCTTTTTCCCCCAATTCATTGATATCAGATTCAGTTACATCCAACAATTCAGCCACCCTTTCGCGTGGAAGCCCTGTTTGCGGAAGTAAAGAAAGGAATTTCAAAATATTGTTTTCTATCTCAGTCAAATCTCCAAACGAGAATAAGTTCTTTATATGCTCATAAATTGTTTGAGCTTTATCGTCTCCTCCATGTCTACATCTCTCTCTTACCTCAAAAGTATTATCCTTAAGCTTCTCATATTTAGTTGAAGTATTCTGCAATATATTTGCCATTAGCTCTATTGTCATTGTGTGATAGCCTACAGCTTCTACAAGTTTTTCAATCTCATCATCTGAAAGTTTTTCTCTCGTATATGTCTTCCTAAACAATTCTATTGCTTCCTCTAAATCCATCTCATCAACAGAAAAGGAGTATTTTCTCATTGAAGATTTTCTTGATGTAGCAAGAATTTTGCAATTTAAACCATAAGTAAACTCCCGCATTGCTTTAGTATCTAAATCTTCAGTTAAATCATCAAGGATGAGCAAAGTATCGGAGCTCAATTTTCGAAGCAAGTCTAAATTAATCCAGTATTTGTCCTCTTCCGGCATTGAATCCCATTGTGGGTTATGCTTAAACGGAAGCTTTAAAATTAAATCCCTAATGCTTCCTGAAGCATCGATTATTCCACCTGACGGAAATCTAATCTGATTACGCCTAGCATATTCTTTAGCTAACTCACTTTTACCTATACCTCCAATTCCAGAAAGGTGAACAAGCTGAGCACCCTCATTAAAAAAATCATCAATTTTAGCAAGATACTTTTCTCTTCCAGTAAACCTCTCATTTGTTCCAACTGAATCCATTGTAATTTCAGATGAATTTTCATATACAAGAGGAGAGCCATTGACGCGTGCATTAATCGCTTCACGTAGTTTGTCCATAAGTGTCTTATAATAATCAGAATGGATTGACTCCACGGACCCATCAAAACCTTGCACTTCTATTTTAGAAAACGTTTGTATACGAATGTCTATTTCTTGAGGATATCCATGAGAAATTATAAATGGTAGAGGGTCTACCTTTCCTTTCCTAGCTAATTTCCTTAGTATATCTACTTCTTCAACCACATATGTTTCTTCTGACATTCGTTCAGAGAGTATTATAATTGCTCCTTGACTTTGCTTAAGGGCAGTTGGAAAACTGTTAGCCCATACCCCTGCGCAGTTTCTTTCCATTTCCCATATTGAAAGCTCAACGCCATCTTTCTTATATTCCTCAATAAGTTTATTACAATACTTTAACACCTCATTCTTAATATCTTTGTCCACTTCTGAATAGCTAATAAAGCATTGGTATCCCTTTTTATGTTCTTTTTTGTTTTCCTTCATAATTTTTCTCCTATTGCATAAGTTTTATATAATATATCCCAAGCAAAGAATTTACCTTGCACTCGAGTGAATATGGATATTTGATTGAAATTAGATTATCTTGACAGAATTTGAAAATATAGTCTGCGGATTTTTTTGAATATCCCCCAATTGTTTTAAAACATAAAAGTTGTCCTGGTATAAAAAGTTTAAGTAGATTGACTAAATCCCTATCAGAGCTCACAGCTAGCCCTTCTCTAACAAAATAATCTTTTCCATCAGTCGAGGAAGAAGGTCCTTCTGTCCAAGAATAGAAACGCTTCATTTCAGTGTCTGAAATAAGAAAAAAATTATAACTGATGTGATTATCATCCCATTTTGAGTCAATATCTCCAATTAAATCCATATGATATGACTGACCATCTATTTTTACCATATTCCATTTGTGTCCAATGCGGTCTTTGCCAATGCTTAATATAACGGTGCTATCCATATTGAGATAATCAAAAATATATTGTGCTGCTTCAGCTATCCCTTCACAAACACCTTCATCAAATAATATAGGACCTATAATACTGTGGCTATCTGGACGATGCAAATCTCTTGCCATATTATCGTATTTAACTTTATTTAACAAAAAATCGTGCACACATTTTGCTTTGGAATAATCATCCCCACCGCAATCTAGTTTTGAAATGAATTTATCAATTTTTTTAGTGTAACTTGCACTCTCTACCTTATTAAATAGATAAATAGGTTTAAACATTATTTTTCCCGCATGAGAAGAGTATCCTTTAAGTTTCCCCCAGTCAATATAAAATAATTCCGAGCGATCGTTAGCAATGCTTGTCATAATTTTGGAAAAATTTTCCACATAATCAACTTTTATTAGAGGCGAGAAATTCTTTAGTTGAGCCAAAACCTCAAGGTAACATGCCCTATCGGAAAAAGATAAACGGTTAAAATAATAATTTTTTAATTCGCCCATTTTTCTCAATAACTCTCCCGTTGTATCCTCACTTTAATAGAGCCTAGCTATTCTTTAACTTCAAAAAAGTAGCAAAATATTTCACTATTCTTTTTTAATCTTGTTGAAAACTTCAGTCATGTTTTTGAAAATAGAAACAACATAAGGATGTTCTTCTCCAAAAATTTTTATATATATTTTAAAAGCTTTTCCATAATGCTCGAGAGCCTTTAAATAGTTGCCTTGGTTATTGTATATGGCTCCCATATTATTCCAACACATTGCAATATCGGGGATTTCTTTTTCCGACACTTTGCTATACATATTCAGTGCTTTTTCATAATGCTTAAGAGCTTTGGGATAGTCGCCTTGGATGCAATATACAGCACCAAGTCTAGCATAAATCTTTACTATATTCTTTAAGTACATTGCGGTATCGGGTTGCTCTTCTACTGACACTTTGCTATACATATTCAGTGCTTTTTCATAATATTTTAGGGACTTTGCATAGTCGCCTTGGCTATTATACACATCTCCCAGTGTAGCATAAACGGTACTTATTTTATTCACAAGCATTGCAACATAAAAATGTTCTTTCCCAAACCATTTGACACACATATCCAATGCTTGCTCATAATGCTTGAGAGCATTGGAGTAGTCCCCTTGGCTATTGTATGCTTCTCCTAGCTTAGCATAAACATCACTTATACTCTTTACAAGATTTTCAACATTAGGATGCTCTTTTCCAAACTGTTTGACACACATATCCAATGCTTGCTCATAATGCTTAAGAGCTTTGGGATAGTCGCCTTGTTTGTCATATATTCTGCCAATGTTATATAAACACATTACGATATAGACTTTTTCTTCTTTTGACACTTTTATATACATATCCAGTGCTTTTTCATAATATTCGAGGGCTTTTGCATAGTCGTCTTGGTCTCCATACACCGTGGCCATATTGTTTAAACAGCCGGCAACAATAAGATTTTCTTCACCAAGTTCTTTGACATACATATCCAGTGCTTTTTCATAATATTCGAGGGCTTTTGCATAGTCGTCTTGGCTATTGTACACATCACTCAGTTTAGCATATACGCTACTCATATTATTCAAACATTGCACAACATAAGGATTTTCTTTTCCAAAAATTTTTATACATATTTTCTGTGCTTTTACATAATACTCGAGAGCTTTTATATAGCCTCCTTGCTTTTCATATATACTACCCATATTGTTCAAATACCTTGCGATATCGAGGTTTTCTTTTTTTGACACTTTCATATGCATATTCAGCGCTTTCTCATAATATTCGAGGGCTTTTGCATAGTCGTCTTGGTCTCCATACACCGTGGCCATATTGTTTAAACAGCCGGCAACATTGAGATTTTCTTCTCCAAAAACTTTTATATATATTTTCATTGCTTTTCCATAATACTCGAGAGCTTTTATACAATTGCCTTGTTTCGTATGTACGTTGCCTATATTAAGCAAGCAAACAGCAACATCGGGATGTTCTTCTCTAAAAATTTTAATATATATATCCCGTGCTTTCTCATAATACTCAAGAGCTTTGGGATGGTCTCCTTGTATAGCATATATATTGCCTATATCAAGCAAGTTTGTTGCAAATTTAGGATGTTCTTCACCGAATTCTTTAAGATTTATTTCTAGAGCTTTTTCATAGTGTTCTAGGGCTTTGACACAGTCTCCTTGATCTTCATACACGTTGCCTATATTAAGCAAACAAGCAGCAACATCAGATTGTTCTTCTCCAAACGCTTCAACTCTTATCTCCATTGCTTTCTCATAATTCTCGAGCGCTTTTACATAGTCGCCTTGTATGGCGTATACTTTGCCAATGTTGTTTAAGTAGGTTGCAACATTGGGATGGTCTTCACCAAGCTCTTTAATCGCTATATCTAGGGACTTCTCATAAATCTCAAGTGCTTTTACATAGTCGCTTTGTATAGCATATATATTACCTATATTATTTAAATACTTTGTAACATCAAAATGATAGTCTTCATCAATTACTTTAATTCTTATATCTAAAGACTTCTTGTAATACTCTAAGGCTTTCGTGTAATCGCCTTGTTCTTTATACGCACTACCAATATTATTTAAACAGCCTGCAACATTAGGATGGTCTATGCCCAATACTTTAATGTATATATCCCGCGCTTTCTCGTAATATTCGAGGGCTTTTGGATAGTCAGCTAAATGGAGATGGATGCCACCAGTATTAAAATATATATCTGCAGTCTCAGCGTTTTCTCCTGTGTCTTGAAGCATTCGATTTTCAAGATAGTAACCTCCTATTTCCTTCTTTTTTTGCTTTACGCTATATTCTTCTGTCTTATCGTAATCGGTTAATTCTTTAATGCATTTTAAAAATAGTTCTCGTGTTTCAGAATCTATTTCTATTTCGCGATAAGCCACCTCTGAAATGAGAGGGTGTAAAGATGCGTTATCTAGCGAATCTATCCTCACAAAACCTTTGTTTCCTAGTTCATTGATATCATATTCAGTTACATCATATTCAGTTACATCCAATAATTGAGCAACTCTTTCGCGTGGAAGCCCTGTTTGCGGAAGCAAAGAAAGGAATTTTAATGTAATTTTTTCTATTTCAGTCAATTCCCCAAATGAGAACAAGCTCTTTATATGCTCATCAATTGTTTGAGCTTTGTCGCTTTTCGCATGCTTGCATTTCTCTCTTACTTCAAAAGTATTGTCCTTAAGTTTCTCGTATTTAGTAGAAGTATTCTGCAATATATTTGCCATTAGTTCTAGTGTCATTGTGTGACAACTTACAGCTTCTGCAAGTTCTTTAATTTCATCATCTGAAAGTTTTTCTTTCGTATATGTTTTCCTAAATAGTTTTATTGCTTCCTCTACATCCATCTCATCAACAGAAAGAGAGTATTTACTCATTGAAGATTTCCTTGATGTAGCAAGAATTTTACAATTCAGCCCAATGAATTCCTGTAGCTCCTCATTATCATCTAAATCTTCAGTTAAGTCATCAAGGATAAGCAAGGTATCAAAGCTTAGTTTTCGAAGCAATTCTTGGTTAACACGATATTTTTCATCTTCAGAAAGCGATTCCCATTGTGTGTTATGCTTAAACGGGAGTTTTAAAATTAAGTCCCTAATACTTCCAGAGGAATTAATTAGCCCGCTTGTTGGAAATTTAATCTTATTACGTCTAGCATACTCTTTAGCTAACTCACTTTTTCCTATGCCTCCAATCCCAGAAAGATGAATAAACTGAGCTCCGTCATTAAAGCAGTCATCAATCTTTGCAATATACTCTTCTCTATCAGTAAATCTCTCGTTTTTTCCAAGTGAAGGCATTGTAATTTCAGGTAAATTTGCATATATAAGGGGAGTTCCGTTGACACGTGCATTAATTGCTGCACGTAGCATATTCATAAGTTTCTCATAATACTGAGTTCCAATTGACTCCACAGTCCCGTCAAAACCTTCCACTTTTATTTGAAAAAAGGTTTTTATTCGAGTAGCGATTTTTTCGGGAAACCCAGGAGAGACAATGAATGGTAGAGGGTCTGCTTTTCCCTTTTCAACCCTCTCCCTTAATATTTCAGCTTCTTCATCTACATATGTTGTTTCTGGAGTCCGATGAGAAAGTATCATAATTACTCCATCGCTTTTTTCGAGTTCTTTAGGAAAAACCTTAGCCCATTCTCCTACCCCGTCTCTATCCATCGACCATGTTGAAAATTCGACCCCATCTTTCTTGTATTCCTCAACGAGTTTATCGCAATACCCCTGTATTACATCCTTAATTTTTTGATCTACACCTGAGTAGCTTATAAAGCATTTGTATCCCTTTTTATATTCCGTCATAACTTCCTCCTGTTATGTGAGTTTTCTACAAGTTTTCCTAAGTTAGTTTTTCTATTGGCTATTGTTGAGCTCTTTAGTCATAGACTATTAAAAGCGCCTATATGTGTAGTGTAAAATCGCAATTAGTCTTATATAAATGCTTTTATCCACAATACCCCTCTTTAAATGTGTGCTACTCTAAAAAATGACACCTTGTTTATGAAAGTATAACATAAACAAAATGCCTTTTGGGGATAAAGCTCTTAAAGCCTACTTTGCAACAACATTAGACTTAACATTTGCAACAACATTAGACTTAACATTTGCAACAACATTTAGCTCTATATAAACACTGATTTGAATAATATAAGAGCAAAACCCGAGTTTTAAAATTAAATGAACATTTAAAAAAAGACTCATAGGTCCATTCAATACTATATTTTTTAATATAAGTGCAAAGATATTTTAGTATCGATAAAAGCTTTTTTTAGGTATATAATATATACAATATGTTGTTAGCCATTTTGGCTAAATTCAAAATAACATCGTGGATGAGGGAAAAATGAAAACAAAAACAAAGACTACCATAATATGTCTTTTGCTATGCGTTTGCCTGATAATCGCTGCTACATTGACCGCATGCAAAGATAAACAACTTAACTGGGAGTTTAAAGAAGGAGAAACTTTTCTTAATCTTGGTATGGAAGTTGTAAAAGGAGATCAGCAAAGCTCTATTGTTGTTACATCTAAGGAAGATGTTTTTTCGTCAGTTAACAAAGATCAAATAAAACTTTTTGCAGTCACCTTTTCTGAAACGGAAGAACTTGGTGCAGTTCAGGAAAATATCGAAATTACCAACTTTTCAGTAAACTTTGATAACGCTAGACAAATTACTATCACTGTTCCAAAAGGAGATAAAGAATACTTTGGGTTTAATGTTGCTATACACCCTTCTGCAACAAATAGTGGAAAACCTGCTGAAGCATCATCTTTAAATGCTCTTAATACAAAAGATATTGTTACCTGCAAGGCAACAATAGATGAAGAATTTACTGTTGGCGATGTAAATCCTGTCATTGAGGTTAAACTTACAAACACCGCCCTTTCTGATGATTTTAACAATGATATGATAAGGTTAACAGGAGCATTTAGTAACCTTTCTATAACTAGTGTATCTGGAACAGATGTTATTACAGTTACCACAACTGGAACGGTTTCTTTTTCAGCGCCTCTTCTTGCAAGTGTCGACTTTGCCGGAGAAGCAACAACCTCTGGAACGAGTCTTTCAGCAATGAGTAAAATTAATTACCGTTTAGCATATATCAAACAAGATAGCTTTGTTTTTGCAAACAATAAATTAACCTTTGATGTTGAGCTTAATAGTGATGAGTTTAAATTTGCAGTCAATGATAGTTTTTCATCTTCAGGCGCAACTTATACAGTCAAGGCTATCTCAGAAGATAAGAAGGTTATCACGCTCTCTGTTGCAAGTGCCGCTGCAAATCTTGATGCAGCAATAGATGTTCTTCTCAACAAAGAAACAATGACTTTTCCAAAAGAAAAACTTTTGTCAAATGCTGCTTTAACAGTAAACTTCTATGCAACTAAAGCTACATTTGGTGCATCTATTGACTATATCGAAAAAGATGAAGAAAACGCAAACACCTACATTGCAACAATATATATTTACCCTATAAGTGGTGAAATGGACACATTAGCTGCTTCAAATTTAACTTTTGGTGGAGATTTTAAAAATGCTAATATAACAAGTGTCGTTAAAGGAAATGAAATACATCAAGTTGTCTTTACCTTTACAAAAGAAGGAGTAAATCTTGAAGATGCTATTTTCTCAGGTACTTTAACTCTTGCAGCAGGCAAAGTAAAGAATGCTTGGGGAACAACTCGAGAAGAACTCGTTTCTGAAATTTCATATACTACAAATATGGATCGTGGAGAAACTCTAGATGCTATTAAAGGTTTTGTAGATGCAAACAAAGATACATTTGAGACTATAGGCACAGTTGGCGGTGCAGTTGGTGGAGTTGCAAGTGGAATAAACGGAGTTATCACTATTCTTGGCATGTGTGGTGTAGTTGAAACTACTGATTCTAAGCTTGATGCAATTCGTAGTCAAATTGTTTCCGTTCAAGAAAGTCTTGACACTATTGATGGAAAGATTACGTCTCTTGCTAGATCTCTTAGCAATGATCTTTCTTTAATTCTCATCAAAGAAGATAAAAACCTCCATGCTAATTCAAAAGCAAATTATTTTAGCTTTTTGAAAAGCTATGTTGTTCCTTTGAAAGATATTTTGAAGAATTATAAAAACGCTTATGAAACCTATCTTCTTCAATATATTAATGCCTCAGGGACAAGCGACTCAATAAAAGTGTATGTAGACTCGAATGGAAAAGTGGCTTTGCCTCATCCTAGTCAGGATGGATATTCTTTCGATGGATTAAATCTACAATCATCTAAATCATATCGTTTAGCAACTCCTCTTAAAGATGCAAAAGGCACAGCTACTATCTCTAGCAAAGTTGTTGCTGAAGGCGGTCTTTATGATGGTTACTGGGAAGATATTACAGGCACATCTGCAACAGCTACGATTAATTTATTAGACTTAGACGATGGGAATAAACCTGCAACCTTAAATAGAATAGAATATTTTAAAGCTGTACAAGTACAAGCTGCACTTTCTGCTCTTAATACTGTAGGAAAAACAAACATCTTAAATGCATATAAAAACTTTTGTTATGCTTTAGGTGGAAGCGTGGGCGGTATGCCAAAGGCTGCAGCAGCCACTACTCCGCTTGATGATTTCCACCAAATGGTATCATCATATTACAATTTCTACCCTGAAGCCGTTGGTGATATTGAAGCAACAAGATCTTGGTTTTATGGATTCTTGGCAGAAACATCTGGTTTAGCTGCATTTGCTAACTCATATGTTTCTACAAAAAAATCTGATTTAGAAATAATTCCAAAAGCTTATAAAATTGCAAAATTAGAGCTTGACAACAATACAGGAGAACATCGTACAAAAGATGGAAAAATAGATACTCTTTATTGTTATGTTGTTGGGAAAACCTTATCTGTAGAAAAGATTGAAGACTGGCATAAGCCTCATGCTTTTGCAACTATAGAACTTCGCGATAGCGATAGAAAACCATATAATTTCTCTTCTATTTTAAGTACAAACAACATTAAGTCAATGATGGGAAGATATGAAACCATGTATAAAGCAGGGCTTACTACAGCTCCCACATTTTCACATTACCTTGTCCAAGTAGGATTACTAACCGATGAAAATCTAATCTATCCATATGAAGTGAGCTTTTCTTCTTGGCTTTTAAAGATATTTAATAAAAAACCCCATCCAACATATGTAAAAAGACACAACACAATCACCGTTATTACAACCCCTCCAGAACTAAGAGCATTACCAAAAGACAATTCCTCCTCTCTTCCTATATGTTGGGCTATTGACACAGCAGAATGGCTAAAGGTAGGAGACAAATTATCAGTCGGAACAAACGGTAAATTTAGCAGTAAATATTTTGTTGAAAGTATAATGTTACTTGCTGACACTATTACTCTTGATGGTGTTGTAACACCTTCTCATAGAATTGCAGCAAGTGCTACATACGATGAATGGCATTTTTATTGGATCCCTAACTTTTCCGAAACTTATAAAGCTTTTGATCACATTGACAATGCAATAATAATAAAATGCTCTTAATATAATCAGTTAAAATAAATTAGCTACATTCAAAGGGGCTGTTAAGAAACTCAAAAAAATCTTAACAGCTTTTTTGTTGTCGAAACACAAACACATTTAGAGAAGTGCTATTTTGACATTGGCTATTTATATGTTGTAGTTATTTAAATATTTCTTAACGCCCCTTTACATTTTTTTATCATCAACTCTTCTTGTTTCCTTGAAGATAGAGTCCTCCTTGTTTTATAATTAAAACAATTGTTACTTATATAGTAAACAGTGAATTTTATTAGGAGAAAGTCATACCGTGAAAAAAGCAAGCTTAACAATTCTTGTGATACTAATGATTTTTTTGCTATTCTTGGCTAGTTGTTCTCCTGAAAATCAAACGCCAACACCAGATATAGAAAATCCACCAAATGACAAAGAGTTGCCAGAAGAAAAAAATTATGTAGATGGAACATATACATTAATGATATATATGTGTGGAAGCAATCTAGAATCAAGGGCTGGGCTTGCTACAAAAAATATAACAGAAATGTTGTCCGCAGAAATTCCAGAAAACACTAAAGTTATTATACAAACAGGCGGAGCAACAGCTTGGCGTAAATATGACATATCTCCTGTATATAGCAGTCGCTATGAGATTTTAAACGGAAACCTTTCTCTTATTGAGCAAAATATTAATGCAAATATGGGAGATTATTCTACCCTTTCAGATTTTCTTGTGTGGGGAGAAGAAAATTATCCAGCTGAACATAGAAGTATCATTTTCTGGGATCATGGAGGAGGTTCTATGAACGGGGTCTGTTTTGATGAAAATTTTCATAATGACTCTCTCTCTTTGCTAGAAATTAGAGCCGCTCTTGCTATGGTGAATCAAACAATAAACAATAGATTTTATGAATTTATTGGGTTTGATGCCTGTCTTATGGCAACATATGATACTGCAAACATTTTAAGAAATCATGCTAATTATATGATTGCTTCTGAAGAATTAGAACCAGGGTCAGGCTGGGACTACAAGGTTCTTTTAGAAAATCTTGGGAAAGAAGATTTTTACACAAAAGTATTAAATGCATATGCAAAAAAACAAGAAACAAAAACAACTTACACTCTTTCTGCTATCAAACTATCCGAGTTTCACAAAGTAGATGAAGTTATTTATGGATTGGTTGAACAAATTAATTACAATTTATCATATGTAGGACATGCTCTTTCTGAAGGAAAAGAATTTGGAACAAAAGGTTTAGGTGGAGGAAACACTAACTTGTTTGATTTAGGATTACTTGCAAAAGCTATAGGTATTCCATATGACTTTTCTGATTTTATTATTAATGTAAATGGATCCGCTCATGAAACAGCAACTGGGTTAAGCCTATATTTCCCGACAACTCAAAAAGAAAAACTTAAAGAATATGCTAAAATTTGCCCAAATCTAATATATTCTGATTTTCTAGAAGATTATTTCAACAATGAGCCTGAAACTACGATTTTTTTCACGGATGCTGGATTTACCGACGATAATATCCATCTTTCTTTTACCCTATCAAACATATCTAAGAAATATGTAAAAACAGTTGGCTATGAATTGCACAGTTATGCAGGAAGCAGTGAAACAGGAAAATTATATGTCGTAGGAACAGATAACGATGTTTCCTTTTCTAACGGTGTTTATACTGTAGACTTTGAAGGCAGATGGGTTTTTCTTAATGATATGCTTTTACATTGTGATGTACATGAAGAAAAGCCTACACACACAACCTTTTCTGCCCCTGTTATGATTAATGGGGAAATGTCTTTTCTCTTATTTGCCTATTTCAAGGAGACAAAAAAAATCATAGTTGAAGGATATATAACCGCTGATGATACTACCTCACGTATCAATGAGCTTTCTACTGGAACAGAAGTTACTATAGTATATGAAGATCCCGTTCCTGAAGGAGAAAACCCTTATTATGAAGAAGGGACTATTGTTTGGGGAGAAGATTCCATCATTGCTGTAAAATACCTAGAAGCTGAACGTTATCAATATATTCCCTATGTTATTGATATCTATGGAAATATCTTTTATGGAGACACTGCATCCTTATACTTTGATGGAACAACTTGTACTATAGAAGCAATCGCTGCTGGATAAAAACCTCTTTTTACATAACAAAAGCGACACTTTCTAAAAACCTAATGTCGCCTTAATTTGTTTTTATTAACTTTCTCAATAAGTTTCCTTATTGTTAGAGTTTAAAACTCATTATTCTCATATTTTCTTTTGGTTTCTTTTATAGCATTTTCTACTTTTTTACACCAATCATCAATTTCTATATCTCCATATTTGTATGTTTCCTTTTCCAAACAAACATTCTTCAATATTTGTATTCTCAACATTTCAGGCCGACTTTTTAAAACATCTATTTTTAAAGCCTCTCTTTTTTGTGGATCTTCTATATATCTTAGGTTTGGATTAAATTTTCCATCTTTGTCATATTCTACAAACTCTGTTTCCCATAAACTGCTATCATAACCATTATCTATATTTTCCTCACAAACCTTAATGCAATCTTTTTTCAATCCCTTACAAAAATATGCAAATGCTTTCACAAACTCTATTTGATACTGTATATCAGTCGCCCCCCCAGGGATATCGCAATCACGGTAAACTTGAAGCATTTTTTCACGTCCTTCTAAAGCTTTATTTGCTTTTCCTTCAAATATATAAACTATGTATTTAGAAACATGAAGCCACCCTGTTTCAAGCATTTTTAAAAAAAATTTAAACGGATTTGTCATGTATTTATTTTTTTCGTTCATCGCTTTTGTTGTAATTGTTTTTTCTAATCTCTCCTTTGTTTTTGATAGAAGTGAGTCATCTTCATATATCTTTTTTGCTTTTTTAAAGTATTTTTTTCCTTTTTCATAATCTAAGTCCCACATAGCTTTTTCGGCTAAGTAAATACTATAGTTTGCAATTAATATGAGACTTAATGTTTTCACCTCATTGTTTAAAATTCTTTCGTGATCTTTTTCAGCTAAAACAAGAGCATCTTCTATTAAACAACTGGAGGTATCACTACGTGTTGGCATCAAAATTCCAGCTTTATTAGAACCAATAACTCCTAAAAACAGCTTATCAAAATTATAAACCTTGAAAAGGAAATCCTCCTCTGAATTTAGATATTCACCAAAAACCAAATCTAGCCACCTATCATTAATGTTTTCTTTGACAATCCTCCTTAGCAGGCTTTCTTTGGGCCAATAGTAAGCACAAAAAAGCATTAAAACATTGCTTTTTTCCTTTATTTCTTCTACAACCTCACTAAACCCACATTCATATAATTGATCAAATGTCGTAGTATATGCATTTTCAGCTCTAGGGAAATCTGAATAAAAAATATTTTTGCATCTACCAATAATATTTTCAGCGAAAAAATCACTTTTCATAACATCTTCAACGTATCCCATTTTATCATTTTTCTCATCTTTTTCCTTTAGATTTAAAAGATCTGAAAGATATGTTCTAAGAGCTAAATCAAGCCCCATTAAATCCTCCCTTTTATCAAAATTTTCCTTGCACATTAAAATATCAGCAGCATATTCAAAATCCCTTGCACCAATTGCATGCTTTGCTAGATGTTTAATTAAATACTCTTCTTTAAAAACTCTTCTTTCAAAAATTCTTTTATAATAATCGCTTATTGTCTTGTGTCCATTTGTTAAAGATATACTATATATGCCTGATTTGTTTCTCTCAACAAGCCAATCATATAAGCTTTCATGCAAGATAGTTATTTTTTTGTTTTTAATCGGAAACAAGTCTTTAACCTTATTATATAAATTTTCAACTTCTTCTTTTTTTACTGTTAAAATATTTGCTACCTCTTCTATTGAAAAAGGTTCTTGTGCCGCTAAAATAACTTCTAGAAAAGATTTTATTTTATCCGCCTCGTTCTCTTCTTGATTTTTAAAAATTTTATGCATTTCTACATAATAAAATGTTTCCAAATCCACTTCATTAGATGGAGACTCGTAGTCCAACAAAGGCTTTAAATAAAGAATCAAACTGCTAAGAACTTCTTGTTTCCTCATTTTTTCTTTATAATTTTTTTCATCTTCTATGAGACTTTCTCTAATAATATTTAACATTGCCTCATATTTAGATTTATTTACTGTTCCATCACTGCAAAAAATATCGCTTGCATCAAAATATTGTAAAGAAGCAATAAAAAGTGGAATCTCTACAGATTCAAGCATAATAGGAATAATTTTCTTTTTCCTTGTCCTTGCAAAAAGAAGTTCTTCTAGGCAACATCCATCTGGTCTACGCATGGATTGTTTGGTCATAAAAACAATAAACCAGTTTGCGTTTTCAATAGCAGCCGCTATTTGATTTTCCCAATTTTCCCCAATAATATTTTCTTCTTTAAACACTTCATAGCCGCTTTTCTCCAAATCTCCTCTCAGTAGTTTCGGCACAACAGCATATTTATCATTCGTATAGCTAATAAATATTTTTTTATTCATTTAAAATCTCCTGTTTTATACACCACATCATTCTTTGTTGGATATTATCAATTTAATCAAAGAACATATCTTTTCATATTTTTTTATTAAGTCGCTCTTGAACAGCAACTACTGCGGGTAAAAAAAATCCTCCACATTTTTCTTCAAGTTTTACTAATCCTTCTTCGGTATATTCATCTAACTTGCTTTTTAGATATTCATCTATACTCTTGCCGTTTAAATAATATTTATCTACAAATAAAACTTTTGTGTCCAGCAATTTTTTTTCTATTTCCAGCCCTGGCCTTGCTGAAACAAACAGTTTTAACCATTTTGGTGTTTTTTCAAACTCATTAACAATAACATCTATTAACTCTTCTCTTTCTTCCTCTATCTCATTTAGGGCGTCAATTATCAACACTTTAGTTTCCTGTTTTTCTATCTTTGAGAGGGGAGTTACAAAAAGGATCTTGAATAAGTCTTTGATTCCCTTTTCTTCTACTCTTGGCAAATCTTCCGAGTTTACCAAGGCTTCTGCATATTCTGGTATTTCTGTTGCTAAAAAATAAGCTAAAGACATAATGATTTTTCTTGCATCTTTTCTGTCTTTATTGTCATATTTGCAAAAGTGAACGCCTGCAATTTCTTTAAAATGCTTCAAACAATGATTTACAATAAAATAGGTTTTTCCCGTTCCCAACAAACCTTGTAAGATAAAAATTTTTGAGTTTTCATCTTTTATCCATAAATCAAAAATTTTTTCTAAAATTTTTTCTGCTGTTTCGGTTTTTTCAAAATTTTTAGTGAAATCATAAAAATATGCAAGTGCTAAAATAAAACCTATGTCATCTTTTTTCCCGTTTTTTAAAATTTCTTCAAACCCAATTTGCTCTAGCAATGAAATGGTACCACTATAATATAAGCTTTCTATATTTTTATTAAAAATCTCTGAAACAAAAAACTCGCTTCCTAGTACATCTATTACATTTCTTCTGTTTGCTTT
This sequence comes from Clostridiales bacterium, assembly GCA_012800525.1. GTDB lineage: Bacteria > Bacillota > Clostridia > Christensenellales > DTU072 > JAAZJD01. Next base: position 5,314 of record JAAZJD010000024.1, on the reverse strand, counting down.
TTTAAGAAAAACATTCAAGTCGTTAAAATAATACTCAAGAGCCTTTTCGTTTCCGTATGCTTTTTTTCTATTTCCGTATAATTTTTTTGACAACAAACCTTGTTTAGCAAACTTTAGGGCGCTTTCTCCTCCTATTTCAAGATTTGTTGCTCCTGCTGCATGTGTTATCCAATATTTAAGAGCATATTCCTCCTCCGAATATTTGCCTATATCAGCCTCTATAAACTCGTTATATTCATTATATAAATACTTAAATATATGCCCATTTCCTTTGTCTTGTGACACGCAAAATTTTCCAGAAAAATCAGAGTTTATTAGCCAATCATATAAAGTTTTGTGTGCTAAGGAAACTGTTCCGTTTTTTATCGGAAAATGAATAGAAATATTTTCATATAATCTTTCTAAGTCCACCTTATCTTCTCTTAAAATTTTTGCAATCATTTCAATTGAAAAAGGCTCTTGTGCTGCAACTACAACTTCTATAAAAGATTTAATTTTTTTATCTGTTCTTCATCTTTTTGTTCAAAAATCCTTTCAAAATCAGCTAAATACATATCTTTCATATCTTTGGGAAAATCTTCTATATTTTTTATGGAAACCTTCCCTGTCTTTATTAGTTTCATTATTTTTACAGCATATAAAAAGCTACCTTCACTTTTCTCTACAAGTTTCATAATGTCATAATTGCTATGCTCTATACCATCTTTCTCTAGCTGTGTTTTTAAATATCCTTCTATGTCCCTTTCGTTTTCCTTTGCATATTCTACATCAATAACAATTGGATTGAATTTTTCAAACCTTCTTTTTATTTCTTCTTCTGGTCTTGCTGTAACAAACAATTTAAGCCACTTTGGTGTTTCTTTAAACTTTTCAACGATAATATCTATTATTTTTTGCTTTTCGTCTCCCGCCTCATCTAAAGCATCTATTATTAAAACAACTGTCTCATTTATTTGATTTTTTATTTTGTCAAGAGGTTCTATAAAAAGGCTATTAAATAAAGCATTTGGGTTTTGTTCCTCTTCTAAGTCTTTTCTTTGTGCAAGCTCTTTAGCATACTCTGGAACACGCACAGCCAAATGATATGCTAGTGATTTTAACATAGCTCTTACATTATTTTTTCTACTATCGCTATATTCAAAAAAATGAATACCACCAATTTTTTCTTTTTTTATCTCTTTTTCTTCTTTTCCCCAAAAACATAAAGCTTTTACAAACTCTGACTTCCCCGTTCCTGGTCCCCCTTGCAAAACAAAAACCTTTGATTCTTCATCTTTTGCCCACTCTTCATGTTTTTCAAACAACCATTTTCTTCCTACAAAGTCGCTATTATATCTATTTCGATAAATATCGTTTTCTAATGGTTTTAATTTGTCCTTCAACAAAGAAAGAAGCCCTCCCCATCTTAGCCTTTCATCTTTATTATTTAAAATTTCTATAATTGTATTTAAAGCTTCTTGATACTCTTTTTCATCTATTTCTATTTGTTTGTCTGCTTCTTCATCAGGGGAGCAAACTATTTTTTCACAAAACATATATTGTAGACTTATAATACAAAAAGGCACCTCAACCGACTTTAACATCAATGGTAAAATGTTTTTTCCTTCACTTCTTGCAAAAACAGTTTCATCTAAACAAACTCCATTTGGTATCCTCATTGAGTGTGGAGTCATTAACAAGATTACCCAACTGCTCTTTTTTATTCCCTTTGTAATTTTTAATAGCCAATTATCTCCCGTACGAAGCTCTATTTTATCAAACCATGCATCATGTCCTCTTTTTGTTAAGTCATCTCTCAGTCTCTCTGCTACTACAGCATATTCATCGTGCCCATAACTTATAAACACTGAAACTTTCTCATTTTCTACACTTTTTTGATCTTTATTAATCATTTTTCTTCACCGCTGTTTGTTTAAATCCACAATTTCTCCTTTTCTCTTTAATTTTATAAAACCTTTTTATATTCAAGTCATAAAACATTCTTTGTTGAGTATATGTCATCCTTTTTTCTCAAGATATTTTTAACTTTTTTAAAAATCTCTTTGTTTGACATTTTTTCGCAATGCTTTTTTTCTTTTGGTTTTTTATTTTAATTATTCTTTATTAGTTTCTTCTAATTTTTTTAAACCATAGCCAGAGTTCTTTAAAAGCTCTTCTAGTCTGTCCATGTTTTCATAATCATAACGGATTGTGTCTTTCTCTAGAGCCTTTTCTTTCTCAGAATCTAGTGTCAAATCTGTGCCTTCGTCAAATCCAGCCTGCTTATTGCGAAGCTTAATTAATTCATCATATCCCGTAATACAAGCATGCATTTTTCTTTTTTCATCTTTTCTAACACTTTTTGTAATTTCATTTTTTGGCATCTTTGTCCAGCCATTTGCTAAATGGAAGGCGTTCCATCTCAAATGCTCAAGCTGAGCTATATTGTTGCGTGCAGTATCTTTTATCTTTAATGTTTTTTTAGAATCCACCACAACTTCTTCCCAGTCTATAAAGTCAACAAGCTTTCCTGTGTTTTTTTCTTCATTTCTTTTAGCCTCTGCAATATCCATGCCATATTCTTTTTTATAAAGATCTATGTCAAAGACTTCTTTACCTTTTATTAAATCAAAGCCTAAGAGATTTAGTTTTGTGCGAAGAGATAATGCTGCATATCTATTTGAATCTCTTAAAAACTCTGTTATTGTATTCCATTGAACATAAACTTCGTTTATTTTAATGTTTTGATAATATTCTGCAATTTTATCAGCAAGATTATTTTCTTCTATTTCCATAATATCTTTAATATCTTGTAGTTTTTCAGTTTTTTCTGGGAGGCTAGCATAGACATTTTCATAATATTTAAATATTTCTTTAGAAACATTTAGAATTTCTAGATCTTTTTGGAAGGTTACTAAAATATCTTTTATCTTTTTAGCGTTTTCTTCTTTAGAAGGTATTTTATGAATATCAAGCTCTTCTTTAGATTTCTTGCTTTCTTCTGTTTTTAAGTAATTAATGCTTTGATAATATTCTGCAATTTTTTTAGAAACATTTTCTATTTTTGTTTTTTCAATTGTAAGCTTTTCTGTTTTCTTAATATGCTCGCTTTGATTCCCTTCTTTTTCAATAAAAATATTTTGAAACCCTTCAGCTATAAAGTTTTCTATTTTTTTGACAAAACTTTCTTCTTTTTCTGCATTTTTTGAGAATTTTACAGCAAAATCCTCATAATAATCGTCTATTTTTTTAGCAAGAGCCAAGCTTTTTACTTTAGTGTTTATGTCCACTATTTCTTTCCTTATTTGCTCTTCTAAATTTTTAAAACTATCCTTTTCTAGTAGCCTATGTTCTATTTCCTCAAATGAAATAGTTTCTATCCAAGTTTTTATTTCGTCTTTGAAATATTTGCTAAACACTATTATTCTAGCAATATTTGAATTTTTGATTGTTTCTTCTATTAAATTAGCGGAGATATTGTATCCTTTCTTTTCAGAGAAAGCTTTTTCTATTTCCTCTTTTTCTAAATTGCTTGTTTTTAGCTCTAAATTTTTATAAAACCCTACTATCTCTTTAGGAGTAGTCGATTTTTTTGTTATTTTACTTATTAATCCTATGATTTCCGCATTTGCTATTTTTATTAAAAGATTATTTGTCGATTTTTTTATGATGTTTGCTACTTCTTTTTGTTGGTTTAATCTAGAGTTTTCATAAAAGTTTGCTACTTTTTTTGCAAAATCATCTATTTCTTCATCTATAACATTTTCCTTATTCATAATTTCACTAATATCTCCAAAAGAGCAAATTTGACAATACTCTTTTGAGTCACTGTTAAGCACACTTTCACTAGCTGAAGCTAAAGCCGTTTTGTTGTGGCTTTTAATAAAGATTCTTACTTTATCATATTTTTCTTCGCTCTTACCTTGTGCGCTCTTCTTCCCTTTTAAAAGATCTTCAACAAATAATTTTTGTCTAAGCTCAAAAGCTAAGTCTACACTTTCTTTATCACTTTCAAGTCCTATAAAAATAGTTGCATAATCATACTCTTTCATTTTTTCAGCTATTTGTGAATAACATTTTTCACTAAACATATCTGTTTCTACAAACTCTAAATTTGTTTTTTCTTTAGTATCTGGATAATAGGCTTCTTCTTTTTCTTCTTTTTCTACTACTTCTTCTTTTGCTTCTTCTTTTGCTTCTTTTTCTACTACTTCTTCTTTTTCTACTACTTCTTCTTTTACTGCTACTACCTCTTCTTTTTCTTCTTTTGCTTCTTCTTTAACAAAAAGTCCTGGCATAAGAAATTTTATTCTATCCTCTTTTTGTTTTGCATCTTTTACAAATATAAAAGCATCATAATTTATGTTTAGCATTTGATTATTAACAATGCTTGCTTTGAGAAGATGTTGAGTTGATTCATTGTATCCTATAAAAAAGTTTCCAATTTTTAAATCCTTATAACCTTCCCCATCTTTTGCGTTATATAATCTTGCTTTTTTTGCATTTATCCATGATGAGGGAATCAATAATGGCAAGGGGTTTTCTATCATAAATTTATTAGCCCATATAGCATCTGGGTTAAAAAACCTTACTTTTCCTAAAGCATATTCCATGCCTGCAAAATATTCGACTCTATCTAGAGTCTTATGCATTACATATGCTTCAATTTTTAAATCTACTAATTTTTTTGTTTTGTAAAAAGAAAGTTTTTCTATTTTTCCTGTTGCATCTTTTTTTGGATTGATAGCTCTGTCAATATGTTCTGTTACTATTTTTGCAACAATGAGATTATCATTATCCTCTTCAAACATAGAAACTACTCTTGTCTTTTTTACATTTCGATGAAATCCTGCTGTTTCTAAGGCTTCTTTAATCTCTTTTTTGCCCACAATTGTCTCTTTTTCTTTAGCTTTTGTCTCTTCTAAGGCTTCTTTTATAACGACAACTAAAAAGCCACTAAAAACTAATTCTTTCGCTTTTTCTTTCTCCTTTTGTGAAAGTATTACTATGGTCCTTTTTCTTTCTTCTTTATTTCGACTTTTTAAAAAAGCATTTGCATATTGACTAGAACCAAGCACTATATCTTTTTCAAAATATCTAGAAACTATATGAACTTTTATTGCATTTATTACTCTTTTTCCAATTAGTTTAACTACAATAGTCGAAGTGAAAAGCACAGAAGCTATAAAATGAAAAAAGAGGGCCACTTCATATAAAGGGCTCGCTTGCATTAATTTTAAAACCTTTTCCCCTTCAAAATATCCTGCAAAAGATTGAAGAGCATGCATTAATGCACTTGCAAATAAAGTTATTTTAGATGGAGTGTTTAAAGAAC
>JAAZJD010000023.1 GCA_012800525.1 Clostridiales bacterium | reverse complement strand
TTTAAGGAATATTAAATAAAAGTAAAACTAGATTTTGATTATATATAGGAGTATAGATTATGTTAAAATTAGCATTACCAAAAGGGAGATTAGCAAAACAAGTTTTAGACATGTTAAAGGCTACAAATGAATATAAAATTAAAGTTGAAAAAGATGATAGAAGGCTTGTATTTGAAGATGAGAAAAGTGATATAGCATACTTTTTTGTTAAACCCTCAGATGTAGCCATTTACGTTGAGCGTGGTGTTGCAGATGTTGGAGTAGTTGGAAAAGACATCTTACTTGAGCAAAAGCCAAATGTATATGAACTCCTTGATTTAAATATTGGTGTTTGTAAAATGTGTGTTGCTGCAAAAAATGGATATGAAGAAGATAAAGATAGAGTACTTAAAGTAGCAAGTAAGTTTGTAAATGTAACAAATGACTATTATAATTCAATTAATAGGGAAATTGAAGTTATAAAATTAAATGGCTCAATAGAACTTGCACCACTTCTTGGTATATCAGATGTAATAGTAGATATTGTAGAAACTGGCACAACCCTAAGAGAAAATGATATGAGTGTCATTAAAGATATATTTAATATATCTGCAAGATTAATTGCAAATAAAGTAAGCTATAAATTCAAAGAAGAACAAATTAATAAATTAAAAAAAGATTTAGAAAAAAGTGTGGGAAGATAAATGATTAAGATATTAGATTCAAATAAAGTTGGCATTGAAGAAATTTTAGAAAGAAAATTATCCGATGTTTCTAAATATGAAAAAACAGTATCTGAGATAATAGAAAATGTTAAAGCTAATGGTGACAAGGCACTTTATGAATATGCGAAAAAATTTGATGGTGTAGAATTAGAGTCACTTGTGGTTTCAGATAAAGAATGGGAAGATGGTATTTCTAAAGTTGAAAAATCTTTTATGAAAGTACTAAAAGAAGCTAGTTTAAACATTGAAAAGTATCATGAAAAACAAATCAAAACAGGATATGCTCTAAAAAAAGAAAATGGTGTTGTTCTTGGTCAAATAGTTCAAGCTTTAGAAAAGGTTGGAATCTATGTTCCGGGTGGAAGTGCTGCATATCCTTCAACTGTATTAATGAATGCAATACCTGCAAAATTAGCTGGTGTTGAAAAGATAATTATGGTGACCCCTCCAAGAAAGGATGGAACAATATTGCCGGAAATATTGGCAGCAGCAAAACTCGCAGGAGTTTATAAAATAGTTAAAATAGGTGGAGCAGGTGCTGTTGCAGCCCTTGCATATGGTACGGAAAGTGTAGAAAAAGTAGATAAAATAGTAGGTCCTGGAAATATTTTTGTAGCACTTGCAAAGAAGCAAGTTTTTGGACAAGTAGCAATTGATATGATAGCAGGTCCAAGTGAAATACTAGTAATTGCAGATGATAGCGCAAATGCAGCATTTGTTGCAGCAGATTTGTTATCTCAAGCTGAACACGATGTACTCGCATCTTCAATTTTGTTAACACCCTCTAGTAAACTTAGCAAAGCAGTAAGCGATGAAATCAACGCTCAGCTTAAAAAGTTAAGTAGAGAAGAGATAGCAACAAAGTCTATTAAAGATAATGGTAAGATAATTATAGTAAAAGACTTAGATGAAGCTTTTGATATATCAAATCAAATAGCTCCAGAACACTTAGAGCTTGCTATTGAAAAGCCATTTCAATATTTAGATAAGGTTAAAAATGCAGGTAGTATCTTTTTAGGCCACTACACACCAGAACCTTTAGGTGACTATTTTGCAGGAACTAATCATACCCTCCCAACTTCTGGGACAGCAAGATTTTCATCACCTTTATCGGTAGATGACTTTATCAAAAAAAGTTCCTATCTATACTATACAAAAGAGGCTCTAGAAAAGGATGCAGAAAGTGTAATTAGTTTTGCAAAAAAGGAAGGTTTTGAAGCACATGCTAACTCGATTAAAGTAAGGCTAGATGACTAATTGATTCTTTGAAACTACATTTGATGTAAGTAAAAAGTTGTTAAGCATATATAACTAATAAAAGCAAAAGGTTGTAAACGCTAACTCAATAAAAATAAGACTAGAAATCAGTAAATAAGGTTATATGATTAATTAAAAGATTGATGCTAAAGGAAAAAATAAATGAGTAGATTTTTAATAGATAAATATAAAGACCTAGTTCCATATACTCCAGGTGAACAACCACAAGATGGGAAGTATATTAAGTTGAATACGAACGAAAGTCCATATATGCCAAGTCAAAGTGTAATAGATTTTTTAAGTAGTGAAGAAGCAAAAGCATTGAGGCTATATAGTGATCCAGAATGTAAAAAGTCAACAAGTGCTGTTGCAAAATATTATGGTGTCGAAAATAACCAAGTAATTATGGTAAATGGATCCGATGAAGTTTTAGCCTTTATATACATGGCATTTTTTGATAAAGACAATGATATCTATGCCCCCGACATTAGTTATGGATTTTATCCGGTATATTGTAAACTTTGTGGACTCAAATACAATGCTATTCCGCTAAAAGAAGATTTTACTTTAGATATTGAAGCTTTTGCTAGAGCAAAAGGTGGTGTAATATTTGCAAATCCAAATGCACCAACAGGTCTTGCAATATCTTTAAAAGAAATTGAATACATAGTTCAAAATAATAAAAACCTTGTAATTGTAGATGAAGCATATGTTGATTTTGGAGCAGAAAGCGCAATTCCTCTAGTTAACAAATATGACAATTTAATCATCACACAAACTTTATCAAAATCTCGTTCACTTGCAGGAGCAAGAATTGGTTTTGCAATATCAAATAAAGATATAATAGAAGATCTAAATAAAATTAAATTTTCCTTTAATCCATATAATGTAAATAGATTAAGTGATATGTGCGCAAAGCTTGCTTTTGAAGATGAAAGGAC
>JAAZJD010000022.1 GCA_012800525.1 Clostridiales bacterium | reverse complement strand
CTCAAACTTTAGATTAAGCTAGAAAAACTATTGAAAATCAAAGCAAACTTGAGCAAGGCTTTTTGTGTATTGCTCAAAGCCTAGAGCTTTAGATTAAGCTAAAAAATGGATTATTAATTTAGTTTTAAAATAGCAACACTTTCTGCTGCATAATGTTCATCTGTTTCCACAAAACCAATGGAGAAATAAAGCTTTTTAGCTACTTCATTATCCTTATTATATGATAGCCAACAATAGTTTGCTTCTCCACAAGGAAATGTCTTTATGTATTCAATTGTTTTAAGCAATGCTTGTTTCCCATAACCATGGCCTTGGAAATCACTTCCTATCATAAAGCTTGCTATGCAATAGTTATTATCTGCAACTGGTGGCGAGAGCGGATCATCCATCAAACCATACTCAATCATAGTAAAGCCTATTAACTCTTCGTCTGCATAAATTGCAAAAGGCATTGCAAAAAAGTGGCTAGTCAAAGCTAAAAAGGCTTCAAGCAAACTATCTGTATTGCTTTCTATATATGTCTTTTGATTTTCTTTAACAATTAAATTACAAACACTTTTAATGTTTTTTGCGTCGATTTTTCTCAATGAAATCATAAAACCTCTTTGCCTATATAAGGCGTTTATTTTTATATTATGTATTCACGCTAAATTGACATATATATGTGCTAATAAAACCACAAAAAATACAAACAAATAATGTGCCAACAAAGTGTAAAAAACCTTTACAATTTCATCATATTCCTATTAGAAAAATTTTGCAATAAAAATTTAAAAAACAAAATACAAAGTTAATTCTCAAAGTAGGCGCAACACTTGAATCAGTTTTTAAAAACAAGAATAAATATAAATAAAATTAATCAGCAATGAGACCTTTATTTCTAACTCACAAGAAAGCAGTTAAAGTCATACATTATTTTACTATGAAATCAGTTCACAATTTACGTTCATTGCTAGCCACATTTTTTATGTACTAATGAAAGCGGTTAAAGCCATACACTATTTTGCTATAAAATCAGCTAACAATTCAAACTCATCGCTTCCCACATTTTTTTATATGCTCCAGCTGGCTTTGAAACTAAAGCATCATGCTTTCCTTCCTCAACTATTTGACCATCTTCTAAAACAATAATCTTATCAGCATTTTTAATTGTTGAAAGCCTATGAGCTACAACTAAAGTGGTTCTACCTTCGCTAAGGTTGTATATAGCAGCTTGAATTTGTGCTTCGGTAATATTATCTAAAGCTGAGGTTGCTTCATCTAAAATTAAAATTTGGGGATTTTTTAAAAATGCTCTTGCTATAGAAATTCTTTGACGTTGTCCACCAGATAATGTAACACCACGTTCACCTACCCATGTATCATAGCCATGTTCAAGCGTCATAACATAATCATGAATTCCTGCATTTTTAGCAGCTTTAATAATTTCTTCATCGCTTGCATCAATTTTACCAAATGCAATATTTTCCTTTACTGTGCCATCAAAAATAAAAACATCTTGTGCAACAATTGCCATATTTGCTCTTAAAGATTTGCGTGTAATATCTCTAATATCGACATTATCTAATAAAATTTTACCACTATCAATTTCATAAAATCGCATAATTAAATGGCAAACTGTAGTTTTTCCGCCACCAGAGCCCCCAACTAATGCTGTGGTTTTTCCTTTTTCAAGTTTAAAGTTTAAATTTGATAAAACTTCTGTTTCACTATATCCAAAAGATACATCTTCAAAAACAATTTCACCTTCAGCTTTGCCTATGGTTATAGCATCTATACTATCTACTTCTGATTTTTGTTCCATTACCTCTACAAATCTTTCAAATCCAGTCATACCACCTTGAATTTGCTCAAAAATAGAAATTAAAGTTTTAATAGGAGTAATCAACATCGCTATATATAAAATAAAGGCTGCAAATTCTCCTGTATTAATTTGTTCTTTATATAAAAAGATTCCACCTGCAATTAAAACTAGAAAATACAAAAAATCTGTTGAAAAAGTTAAAGTTGAATAAAATATACCCATTACTTTGTATGCTGAGCCTCTTGAAGCTTTATATCTTTCATTAACATGGTCAAAGCGCTTTTCAGCATATTCTTCAACACCGTATGCTTTAGTTACTCTAACTCCAGAAATTGTAGTTGCAACATCAGCATTAACAGCAGCAGTTTTCTTTCGCATATCCTTAAAAGCATTAGCCATCTTCTTTCTTAGCTTTGTAGCTATGAAAGCAATAATTGGAAGTGAGGCAAAAACAATTAAAGTTAAAGGTACATTTACAAACATTAGCATTACAAAAGCACCGACAATTGTTATTAGTGAAACTAAAAGATCTTCAGGACCATGGTGAGCAAGCTCTCCTACATCAAACAAATCATCAACAATCCTAGATATTAGTGAGCCTGTCTTTTCAGTATCAAAATATGAGCAAGGTAAAGTTTGAAGATGCCTAAACATATCTCGCCTCATATCCCCTTGCATCCTTATTCCTAAAATATGTCCCCAATATTGAACAACATATGTTAAAATAGCACGAATCACATATATTACCACCAAAACTACAGACCATGTAATTATTAGTTGCATGTTTTTATTTGGAACATAATCATTGATAATATTTTTTGTTATAAAAGGATAAAACAAATTAAAAGCGGCTATTAACAATGAGCAAAAAGTGTCAAGTGCAAATAACTTCCAGTGCGGTTTATAATAACCAATAAATCTTTTTAAAATCTCTCTTTTTTTCATATCTCTCTATAGTAGATACTAACATATAATTGCATTTTAGCTTAGCAAAATTACGAATGTAGTACTAAATAATTTTATGATTAAATAACTAAATAAACAAATTTGAAATTAGGCTCTATTCTTACCATGAACAAAATTTGAAATTTAAATAAATTCTTCAAAAGTTTTCAATTTTTAGTGTTTACTTTTTCAAAAAAATAGATATAATATAAACATCAGGAGGTGTAGTTAAATGTTTAGAATGTTTAGTAAAAATTTAAAGTACTATAGATTGATGAAAGCAATGAGCAAAAAAGATTTAGCAGCCCAAATTAATGTAACCCCTATGGCAATTTCTCACTATGAAAGCGGAAATAGAATACCACAAATGGATATTATTAAAAAAATAGCCGAAGTTTTAGAAGTTCGAGTTTCAGATTTTCTAGCTACTAGAAATGAAAAAATCAAATTTTGTCATAACGAATTTCGGAAAGGAAGCACTTTAACAAAAGAAAAACAACAACTCATACATGAAAGGATTGAAGAGCATTTTTCTCGTTTTATGGATTTAATAGAAATCCTGGGTGAAAAGGTTTTACCCAATGCTCCTAAATGCCATTCTCTAAAAATCAGCCTCGATCCTGAACAAGATGCCATAATCTTAAGAAAACATCTAAATTTTGCAGAAGATGGGCCTATTGATAATTTGATAGGAAAACTAGAGAACAAAGGAATTTTAATCTTAGTACAAGAACTTGATGATGATAAATTCTCAGGAATTAATGGATTTGTTAACGATAGACCTTATATTATGTTAAACAAAAATATGACTACTGAACGCAATCGCTTTACTACCTCTCATGAGTTAGCACATTTAATGTTTGATTGGAGCGATGTCAACTTATCTGAAGCAGAAATTGAAAAACATGCAAATGCAATAAGTGGTGCCTTTCTATTTCCTAAAGTTGATGTGTTTAGAGAGCTTGGCATTAGACGCAAATGTATTAGCAAAGATATGTATATGACTGCAAAAGAATATGGCATATCCATGATGATGCTAGCTAAGCGTGCTGAAGTTCTAAATGTGATATCAGCATCAAGTGCAAAAAAGTTTTATTTTTTAGCATCCAAACATGGATGGCGCAAAAATGAACCCACTAGAATACCCGAAGAAAAAGCTTTGCTTTTTGAACAACTTGTTTGTAGAGCCATAAATGAAAACGAAATAAGCATTCAACGTGGTGCCGAATTCTTAAAAATCCCATATTCACAAGTAGAGGAGAAATGTTGTTTTAATGGGGGATAAAATGGAGTATATTAGTAGCGACACAAATGTTTGGATTGATTTTTTAGTTATAGGGAAAGAAGAATTACCTTTCAAATTATCATATACATACATTATGTATACAGAAGCTATTGAAGATGAATTTTTAAATCCAAAAAACTTCAAACACAACCTTCTTCGTCTAGGACTTCAAAAAGTTGAAATTGATGATACGGAACTTTTGCTAACTATAGAATATTCGAAATATAAACGACTATCTAAATACGATAAAATTGCTCTTGCAATAGCTAAAAACAGAAAAATAACCCTATTAACAGGAGATAAACATCTGCGCTTAGCTGCAGAAACAGAACATGTTACAGTTATTGGCACACTAGGAATTCTAGATGAATTATATAAAAAACATCATATCAGTAAGGAAGAATACAAAGAATGCTTAAACAAATTTAAAGAGTATAATGGAATTAAAATTAGACTTCCTGTAACAGAGATAGAAATTAGATTAAATTCATAATGGTGTTTTAAAATTAAATTTATTTATAATAATTACAATTTTCATTAAGGTTTCTATCTGAATATAGAAGATAAAATTAAATTAAAAACGAAAAAATAATTTGATTCTATAATAGAGTTAACAAAACTGACCTAAAAAATACATGTTCTAATTGTATATCTTAAATTCTATAAAATTTGAAATTTGACTTAATGCTTCCAAAAATTGCCTTTATTAACAAAGTTATACTTAAGCTTAGGATGTCTATTTGTTAGATTTATAGATTAAGCTATTTGATTTTTTGAGATTTATCTTCTAAAACTTTTTTTAGTTCTTCATAAGAAATTTTACTAGAAGCTATTCCATTAGCTAGATGTTCAATTTCCTATCATTATGCTAAATTCTTAAACGCTTGTATATGTTTAGCTAATATCCTTTTTGCAACAATTTCATTTTTTTCATCATCAGTTAATTCAATATGCTGCTCAAAATCAACTAGAATATACTTAGGTTTATTATTTTTAAAAATTAAAGCTGAGCCATACTTATCGGCAGTTTTAGCTGCTTTTGAAAAATTTTGATTTGCTTCTGTCATTGTTATAATTTGCTCTGTTTTCAAAATCATTTTTATATACCTCTCTTTAATTCTACATAAATATAGGATAAAATCAACCTATTTTTTAACCTATTTTCATAAGTTTATCCTCATTCAATATTAGAGTAACCTTGACAATAAACCCCTCAAGTGATAGTCTTTAAGTATGTTCGAGTTTATAAACCTAAGGCTTTGCTATGGTTTTTAGACCGGGGGTCCTTGCGAAAGCTTTAACCCTTCCATTGTGAAAAGGACATTTTTTATATATTTAATATAAAATTTTGTTTTCACATGGAAATGTGAATTTTTTTCTTTACTGGAGGGATACATGAAAAAAATTAAACCAATTATCATATTTGGTATTATTCTAACGCTCATTTTTTCTACAATACTATTTACAAGTTGTGATAAAAATAAACCACCAACAAAAGAATTTGCTGACGATGATTATACTCTTACCCTATCAAATCTAGTAGATAAAGATGGGAATCAAATAGATGATGTTGTCATTAAAAAAAGTGATATTAGAGCTTTGTTTAAAACAAAACCAGTAATTCATGACGACACAAATCCAGTAGTTGCAAGTGACAAGCAAGATGATGATGGAAATTTAATTCCCCATACATTAAAAGGAGTATATCTTGAAGATTTACTTGCACAATATACAACTAGTGGCACAATTGATAAATATGCTAGTATGACTCTTTCTTCAACTGATGGATATGTCACAGTTGTAACAGAAGATGTTTTTAATAGCGATCTTCGTGGTAGTAAAATGATTATAGCTTTAGAATATGACGGTAATGTTTTAAATCCAAACGCAAAAAGTGGAGCTTTAAGAGCAATCTTCCCAAATCAAATTGCAAATGGCTGGGCTAAATATTTAAATAAAATCGAATTTTCTTCGGAAATGTTAAAAACGCCTACCGTATATTCTCTACATATACTAGAAACTCTTAATCTTGAAACATACGGTGGCTCATATACTGAAGAGACAGAGGATGGTATTTACACATACTCTGGTTTGAAGATTTCCAAATTAATTGGTGAAGAAAATATATTAAAAGGAGTTAAGTCTGTCGATAAGTTGAGTGCAGTTGCATGGGATTTTAATAGTGATACTGGCAAATTTAATGAATATAAAACATGGGTAACTCATGATGTTTACAATGAAGGTTATCTTTTAACTTCTGGCACACTAGATACTGATGATGCTTGGACATTAACTAGAACCCCTATTTTAGATGGACCAACCTATAGTGATGGAATGACTGTTAAAAACATTTTATCTATATCTGTATTTCACTCAGCTATTGTATCTCTTGAAACAGCAATGAAGCGCTATGATGCTGATGCCGATGGATTTACAGATGATAGCTTTAAGATAAAAGATTTGCTATTGCTTTTAAATATGTTTGATAAAGATACTGACTACATTGTTACCAAATTAGATGGAACTAAAATAGAGGTATCAAATGCTCAAATGAGTCAAGCTATAATATCTAAGTCAACAAAATCCACATATGTAATAAGTTACGGTGATATGTCATTTGAATTTAAAACCATAGACATGGTAATTTAACAATCTAAAACGAAAGTTTAGATATATATTAAGGGCACTGCCCTATAAAAAGGAGAGAAAAAAATGAAAAAAACAATGAAAAAAACTTTACTAGTTCTAGTATTAGTCGCATCTGTTTTAGCACTAAGCTTTAACTTGCTTGCTTGTGATAAGCCAGAAGCACCAGAAGAAAAAGCAGCTTTTGCAATACCAGAAAGTTTAAATATCAATATTGAGCTTTCAAATGGCTACGAATCACTTGGGACAATTACTAAAGATGTCTTAAAAGATGTAGAGCAACGTCAAGTTACAATGACAACTACTAACGATTTCGACACGACAACCTCAAGAGTATATGTTGCATACAAACTTACTGATATTCTTGATGAATTAGATATAGATGTAACAGTTGATAATGTAAACTCTATTGCTTCTGATAACAAAGCAATTAGTGCGGCAAATATTACAAATGCATATATCACAATAGGTGAAGTTCAAGATGGTGCTTTTGTAGAAGATGACAGTGCTCCTAGATATATCTCAGATAGCACTTCTACCTCATCTAAAACAGTAAACAAAAAATTAGATAAAGTTGTATTTAACTATGCATACAACCTAAGTGTACATATGACACAAGGTGATAAAACCAATGATATAGTTGTGCCTTTTACAGATTTTGCAGAAGTAGAAAGAATTACTCACGATTATGTAAAAGATGGTGTTACTACTAAATATGATGGTTTTAACTTAAAAGATATTTTAATAAGTATGGGTAAATTTACAAAAACTGGTGAGCCTTTCCCTTTCATTACAGATTATACATCTGTAGGTTTTGTTTGCTCCGATGACAAGGCAGGAGAAGATCACTCTGCAAGAGTCTTTACAAAAGCTGAAATTGAAAGTGCTGAAAGTTATATTAGAATTGTAAAAGATGGTAACACTGCACGCTCTTTTAGTGATTTAGGAGAACCCACTGAAGGTGCTAAAACTTATCGTCATAGATTAAAAAAGATTACAAAAATAATTGTTAATGGCGAAGATGCAGCTACACTTGAAATTTCTTGGGTTGCAGCATAATAGAATAATTCATTTAAAACACAACAAAAAAATGTAAGGTAGCCTCTTTCGGGGCTACCTGTCGTAATCAAATTTATATATTTAGACTAAATTAGTTTAATATTATATTAGTATGGACAAACCTATTAAACGCAAACTTAAGGGGTTGAAATCCTTTAGTATTTTTGACCTTGTACTACTTGCTATGCTAACTGCTGCAAGCGTTGGCTTTAAAGTTGTGGTAGGCAATTTAGTCCGAATGATAACTGGGCCACTTGGTGTTCCTGGAGGAGCGTTGGCGGGTGGTTTTTATATGCTATGGCTACCTCTTGCAATTACACTTGTTGGTAAACGTGGCTCTGCCCTATTAATATCCCTAGTGCAAACTATTATTATGGTTACAACTGGAGCTCCTGGAAGTCATGGGGTTTGGACTGTAATAACATATATGGGACCTGCAATTTTTGTAGAACTTGTATATTTATATAAGCCAAGAGATGGATATAATATTTTGCATTTTATCATCTCTACAATGCTTGCTAATATGGTTGGAACTTTTGGAACAAGTCATTTGTTTTTTAGGCTAAGTATTTATCCACTACTCTTTACTCTTTTAGCAGCCTCCCTATCTGGCGCACTTGGTGGAGCTATTGCATATTTTGTTCATACTGGTATTATTAAAACTGGAATACTTACAAGATTAAGAGCTAAAACCACCATTAAATTTAAAAGTGATGAAGAAAATGTAACTTGGGAGCAAATAGATGAAGAGGAGCGTCTTCGAATTGAAAAAGAATCCGCAGAAAAAGAAAGTAAAGACAATTATGAAAATGGGTTTATGCAAGGCGAAGATAATGAAAATGAAAATAACATTGCTGATAAGCTAGAAATAAAGGACAAAGCATGAAAAGAAAGAGAAGATAATGAAAAAGATAACAGCATTGCTGATAAGTGAAAAATAAAGGACAAAGCATGAAAAGAAAGATTAGTTTATTTATCTTAATTATTATAATTTTAACATTTGCAGTTGGTATATCAGCATGCAAATCAAATAAAACAAATTCTGAATCTATTATCATTATCTTTGATGGAGATATTGAAAATGGGTATCAAAGTATTGATTTAAGCAAAATTTCTAAAATTGAATATTCATACAAAGAAGATAATGAAGATGTTAAAGGTCAAGGTTGGGATTTAGAGCCTATCTTAGAAACTCTTAAAATGCATTCGAATGAAAACTATCTTTTAATCACATCAGCTAGTGATGGAGTTAGTGCCAAAATTGATGCTAACTTAACAGATAAACTCTATATTTATCAAGATAGCGATGGGCTCATTTGCACTAAAGGCCCAAAATATCCTAGATGCACAGGAATTAAAAACATATCAGAAATAACCGTGATTGCAAAAGATTCAAGTGAAATCTTAAATAACATTGAAAGTACACCTAACTACAAGTCTAAATTTCAAAGTTATGTTAATTATGGAATAAAAATATTAACACCTTTAAAGACAGATTTAAAAACTTTTGGAAGCGCAAAACTTAACTTATTTTCTCTATCAGCCGAAAATGAAATGTTAGGTAATCTTGCTGATAAATACTTAATCAACAAAACACTAAGTGTAGATTCTTTTACTGGAAGAAGCAACAACATTGCATATCTAGAAAATGGTGATATCGTATTAAATTCAGATAATTTAGGTCTTTCTTGGAAACAAGGGAAACTTTTCTTAGAGGGTAAAGATTCTCCTATTTTAGGTTTTACAACAAATGTTACTAAAACAATTTTAGATGCATATTCTGAAATGAAAAAGTCTATAGACAATGATGAAAAAGTTATGCTAATAATTCCAGATGGTTTTTCATGGATTCAAGCCCAAGATTTCGAAGCTGATTTAGACATATTAAAAGCATCTTTAGCTAAAAGTTATGTCACATCAACTAATCGTGCCATATCACCAGTTGCCCTAGCTTCTATTTTAACTGGCAAAACCCCATTTGTAACTAAAATAAACTTTGCTGAAGGTGAAAGCCGTGCTGTTTTGAAACCACAAGCCGAAGATATATTCGAGTATGCCACTAAAAAAGATAAAAAAGTAAAATATATAGAAGGGAGTGGTAATTTAATAATAACTAGTGTTGAACCTAAATATTCTCTTAATGATAATGCAGTATATCAAAATACAAAGCAAGCAATAACTAGTGGAGATGATTTAATTGTTACACACTTTCATGAAATAGATGATATAAATCATGAATATGGTGCTAATAGCAGTGAAGCTAAAAGTAAATGTATAGAAATCGATAGCTATATCAAAGATTTAAAAAATCAATTTAGCGGAAAAATTATTATTGTACCAGACCATGGCCACATACCTTTAATTGATGAGGATAATAAAAACTATGGAGATCATGGATATTTTGATTACCAAGATATGTATGTACCATATTTCATATTCAATTAAATACTTATACGCTAAAGGAACTTTATGAACAATTAACAAAAACAATAATCATTTCTAGTGTTTGAACAAAATTTATAGAAACAAGAAGTTATCATAAATATTATATTTGAATACTGCATAAAATAAAGGAATTTAAAAATGACAACCAAAAAAATCAAAAAACCAACAATTATTGCCCTAATCATCATAGCTATTTTGTTAGTAGCTTTTGCAATTTTCTTACCTTTATACTTAAAAGCAAATCAAGGCCAAAGAGAACTTTATGAAGAAGAAAAAATTAAGTTTGTTGCATATGGAGAACACATTGGAACATATACTCTTAGTGAATTACTAGCTTTAGATGGTGTAAAAGAAGAAACGTTTAAAGATATATATGATACTAGTACTAGCGAAGCAGTAGAAAAAACATACACTGGTATTGAACTTAAAACTGTACTGAAAGCACTAGAAGTCGATGCAACAATAGCTCGTGATATAATACTTAAAGCAAAAGATGGGGCCAATAAAATCTACTCTGCTGAAGATGTATTTCTCAAATCCAAAAATGTCTTCATTGCATATAAAGTAAATGGTGTTGATTTTAATAAAGGGATTAAAGCTAATGCTCCTACTTTAGAGGGCGAAGATGGTGGTCCTTTTGTTGTAATAAGAGTAGCAGATACCTTTTCACAACATAGATGTAAACTATTAACAGAAATAGAAATAACAAATTAATAAAAATTAAAAAATGAATATGTTTAGCAATCAATGTTATTACCTTTTATATTTGTTAAATTTACATCAAAAATATTTACGAGGATAAGATGAAACTAAAAGTTAATCGCTTAGGTTTAAAATATGGCAAAGATGTCATTTTTAATAATCTTTCATTTGAATTAAATGAAGGCGAAATTTTAGCATTTAAAGGATTAAATGGTAGTGGCAAAAGTAGTCTTTGCTCATGTCTAACTGGTTTATTCGAAGAAGATTTTGCAAAAGATAATATTCGCGGTGAAATACTATATGATAATATCAACTTAAATAATATGAGCATTGCCGAAAAATGCAATGCTTTTGGTTTAATTTTTCAAAATCCAGATGATCAACTTTTTTCGCCACTAGTTATTGAAGAGCTTGCTTTTGCTCCAGAAAATTTAAATGTTCCTAGAGAAGAAATACAAAGGCGAATTGATTTAGCTTTAAAAACTTGCAAGATTGAACACTTAAAAAATGCTAAAATCAATACTCTATCAGGCGGCGAAAAACAACTTGTTGCCATTGCTTCAATACTAACGATGCAACCACAAATATTGATAGCTGATGAGATTACTTCAAGAATTGATAAAGAAAAAATAGACGATATTAGACAGATATTAATAGACTTTGCTAGAAGTGGCAAAAGTGTCATTATGATTAGTCATAATGAAAATGATTTAAAGATTGCATCTAGAGTTATTGTGCTTGAAAGAGGAAAAAATTATGCAAATTAAACTTTCTAACTTATCTTTTAAATACAATAAAAAGGCACCATTTGTATTAAATAATGTTTCCTATACTTTTAATACTGGCTCAATATATGCGCTTCAAGGCAAAAATGGAGCAGGTAAAACAACTTTGGGAAAACTCATTCTTGGACTATTAAAGCCAACTAAAGGTGAGATATATTTTGATGATACTAATGCTATTAAAATATCTGCTGGCAAAAGAGCAGATTCAATTGGATACCTATTTCAAAATCCAGATTTACAACTTTTTGCATCTACAGTTTTAGAAGAATTAACTTTTCCATTTGAGTTAAAAAAAGAATTGACAGATGAAAAGAAAAACGAGATTTCCACTTTGCTTGAAAAGTTTCACTTAGCTGGATTTGAAAAACGCTTTCCTCTTGCAATGTCGGGTGGAGAAAAACAACGTCTTGCGCTTGCTACCATAATGAGTAGGAATGTAGATTTTTTAATATTAGATGAACCAACATCTTCTATTGACTCTAAGGGACAAAGTTTTATAACAAGCTTTATTAATGACTTTGTTGGTGCTGGCGGTGGAGCAATTGTCATTTCACACAATGATGAATTTTTATCTAATCTACAAAATGTCACAAACTTAAATCTAGATGGAGGAACAATATATGAAAAAAAGAATTGATCCTCGCGTAAAATTATTATTCATCATTTTATTAACTACCCTAGCGGTTCTTGCTAAAGATGTCATATATATGAGCATTATCTTAGTTGTTGGTATAGTTATTAATCTATGCCTTAAAACAGATATATTATATGCAATAAAAAGGCTTAGGCATTTTCTTAGCATCTTAATATTTATTGCCATTGTACAAAGTTTAAGCATTAAGGGAGGGAGGGTGTTAATACCTATTGGAAATACAGCCCTATTATCGACTAAAGGACTCCAGTTTTCTTTAGAGTTTTTATTGAGAATGAGCATTATTGTAGTATCTGGATTAATTGCAACTAGTACTGATGGAAGAGAAATGATAGATGGGTTATTAAAACTACATATGCCGTATGAACTTGCGTTTATGACTAGCATTTCCCTTAGATTTATTCCAGTCTTTAGTGAAGAATTCAAAACTAGATTAAACGCTATCTCAATGAGAGGAATAGATATTAAAAAATTAAGTCTACCTAAAAAAATAAGGGTCTATGCTTATCTAATTTCACCCACAATATCAGGATGCATAATGAGAAGTGAGGTTTTAGCAAAAAGCATGCAAGTTCGTGGCTTTAGAGCTCATCCTAAAAGAACAATGCTTAGAGAATTAAAAATGGGAATTTTAGATTATACCTTAGTTTTAATCTCCCTACTTATTGCTGCAGCATTTTTAGCAGGTATGTACAAGCATGGCATACTAGTAACATTCTAATTTATGATACAATATATAAAATATTTTAAGGAGTAAATTATGAGAGTTTTTTCAATTACAGGTCTTAGTGGAAGTGGCAAAACATCTACAATTGAACATATAATAAAAGAGTTAAATGCAAGAGGATATACGGTTGGCACTGTTAAAGAAATCCATTTTGAAGCATTTAAAATGGACACTGAAGGCAAAAACACATGGAGGCATAGACAAGCTGGTGCGGATACCGTAACTGCTCGTTCTGCAACCGAAACAGACGTTTTATATAAAGGACACATGCCAATATATGACCTACTTTCTCACTACAACCAAGACTTTGTCATCTTAGAAGGTGTGCGTGATGCAGTTGTGCCAGAAATTGCAGTTTCAGCTGAAGATGCTGAGCCTAAACTATCTCAATTAACATTTGCAGTAAGTGGCAGATTTGCAAACACCCATACTGGCACATATCAAAATTTGCCAATAATTAACGGTATAACTGACACTAAAAAACTAGTGGATTTTATTTTAGAAAAAGTCCCAACACTAATGTATGATGTTGATGTAGAATGCTGTGGTGCTTGTGGTACAGATTGTAAAACTTTTCTTTCTAAACATTTAAAAGGTGAAGCTAACATAAATGACTGCATCTTAAAGAAAAGCAAGGTCAAGCTAACAATTGATGGTAAAAATATATACATGGTTCCATTTGTTGAAGCTATACTAAAAAATACTGTAACTGGTGTTGTTAAAGAACTAAAAGGTTTTAAAAAAGGAAAAAAGATTACAATTGAATTTGTAGATGATAGCAAATAATATTTATGGATTTTCAAAGCAGAAAAAATAAAGTCATTTTAAATAAAAATGGAAATATAGAAAAAACTTTTGCCTCTACAAAAGCCTTGGAAACAGAAATTTCCATGCTCAAACTATTAAATGGGAATTATGCCCCCTCTTTAATTCAAAAACTTTCAACTAACACTATTGAAATGAGCTACATCAGAGGCACCCTGCTTTTAGACCTATACCTAAAATCAGATATCAATAATGCAAAAAAGCTTGCTATTATCCTTTCTAAAACAATCAATCATATCTATTTTTTAACTAACAAAATAACTTTTGATGAAAACTTTAGAAATTACATCATTACACCAAACTTTGACTGTATTAGAATAGATTTTGAAGAAAGCATTGATGGTACCCTTGAAAGTTACATTGCAAAAATAATGGCCTTTGCCTCTCTTTATGACACATCCGTCGATGTCAAAACCACATTCATTAGCACTCTAGCTAACAACTTAAAGCCTAACTCTAAAATTTTGATTAATGAATATAAAAAAGAATTAACCTTTTTAGCAAACCGCTGGGACACAAACTTTCCAAGCGATCTTTACAATCTAATCATAACTAAAGCGATTTAATAAATGCAGCAACCCCATTAACTCCTGTAATTAAAGCTCTAGATGTTCTAGTTGCTCCTGTAACATATAAGATATCACCTTGTTCATAATTATCTTGCCTGCCAGTCAATGCATCCATTGTTAAAAGATCTCTTTCATAAAACTGAGTTAAAAATTTATCCTCAAAACATTTTGTACCATAACCTGGAGTTTCTTTAATTTCCACCCCTTTTATTTCCTTTAAAATTGTACCCTCTATCAAAACAAGCAACTCTATTTCATCAACGTGACCTCTTTCAGAAATAATTCTAACAATTTTATAATCTCCACTTACATAATACCCTTCAATACGGCAATACTCAGCTATATTTTTTTGCTTGTCAGTTACAGCTACGCTTTCATATTCTCTTGTACTATCTATCATCTTGGGATAATCATATCCTGGATTTGTACAAGCAACACTTAAAAACACCAACAATAAAAGCATTAGCGCTAAAATGGCATATATTGTTTTCTTATTCATTAAAAACCACCCTACATTAAATTAGAAAAATCCTATCTTAATTATAGTTTCTATTTATTCAAATATTCAAGTAAAGGCTTTATATATTTTTTATCTGTCCAATCAGCTTTCGCATCCCCTGCTTCCACCAAAGCTTTTTCCCAAATTTCATAATCTTTTGGATCTTTTTTAGCAAGCATTTTCTTTAAAAGACTAATTAATTTTCTATGCACAAATGACATTGAATCTACATCCCAAGCTCCACGACCATAGAAAAACGGCACATTTAAAGAAATGTTTTTCATATTGAAATCTTTAACTTGTTTAAACGCCTTTTCTTCATATGGCGAAGCTCCACAACAAAATACAATGACATTTTTATCTTTCAACAAATCTTGATACTTTCTTAAAAATTTAATGCCACCAATTCCAGTTGCATATATGCCACCTGCTAATATGATGACATCGTATTGGACAACATCTTGTATTTTTGCTTTTTCCGTTTCAATACAAATAAAACCTGTTTCTTCTACAAGCCAGCTTGCATACTTTTTTGTTGCACCATATTTTGAATGATATAAAATAATTCCTTTCATTTGAACCTCCATATCTATATTTATATTTTAACACTTGTCAAGAAATTAAACCTTAGCAAAAATTGCTAAAACATATTGTAAAATTGCTAAAATTATTTTATAAAAAACTATAAAACTAAATAAAATCTTAAATTAAAACCTAATTCTTTCATAGTATACTATCAATAAACTTGCAATTCTTTCATAGTATACTATCAATTAACTTGGAAAATTTTTGATTTTAATGTCAAAAACTTTTCAGCAAATCATCTTTATTGCTTAATATTGAGGGTTGCAATGGTACCACTCTTAGGTTATTATATATTCAATAAATATTTTGGAGGAACACATATGTTAAAAACGAATCGCGGATTAATTAAATGGCTATTTTTCTCAATAATTACTTTCGGCATTTATGCATTTGTTCTTATAGCTAAAAAAGCAGAGGAAACAAACATAACATGTAAAGGTGATGGAAAAGAAACTAAAGGTTTTTGGATTTACTTATTATTGTCTATAGTCACATTTGGTATTTATCCAATAGTATGGGGATTTCAAGTTGTTGAAAGACATGCTACTTATCTTCGTGCTCACAACGAAAAAGAAATTCTTTCTGGACTTGGCTGGCTTTTATGGAGCTATGTAGGTGGCTTATTGTTTGGAATAGGAGCTTTTGTTGCTATGTATTTAGATATCAAACAATGGAATAAAGTTAATGAAATTCATAATAGAAAATATGGACTAAACAATTAATTATTTTTAATCACAATAACAAGAAGAGGGATTGAAAATATTTCACATCCCTCTTTATAATATAAATTAAAAGTTAAACGCATGAGTTTAACTAATTTATTTTTAACAACTAATATATCTTTCTAAAATTTATTATAGAGTTTTGCTATTTTTCATTATCCGCAAGCATCAAAATACCAGCAACCATGTTTACAAAAAGTAAAGTGCAAATTTTAAAGCCTGCTGAAACTTCTTCGCCTTTTTCTATTTTTTTAGAATATGAAATTGTCATTGGCAAACACCAAATCAATGGAATTAAATATAGTCCCATAACTACAGTGCCAACAATCATAAAAGCCTTTGCTATCTTTTTTAAAGAGCTAGGTTCCTTTTTTGTTTCACTAATTTGAAAAGATGAGCTGTTTTCCACTACACTTTCAATTCCCCCTTTTATAGCTTCACTATCATTTTTAATATAATCTTCCATAACGACCTCCCAAGCAAAATATAACAAATTTATTATAACCCTAACACCCCAAAAAGTGAATAGACCTTTAAATCAATCTATTGTTTAATATGACATAGAAATAGAGTTAACTTTTAATTTCATAATACTAAAGAAATGTTGTCATATATATTGGCAAGTGAATAATACTATTTTTAACAAGCACATCTTTAGTATAAAGAATATATGGTTGCCCAATGCGACCTTTAAACTTATTCATAAATTTATCAAGAGAAGAATGCTTAATATATGCTGAAGACTTTATCTCAATAGGACAAACTCTATTGTCTCTCAATAATAAAAAATCTATCTCAATATGATTTTGCCTCGTGTAGTTGCGACAAGAAATAGAAATTTATAAAAACACGACTTTCAACCAAAAAGCAAAATTCAAAACGCATATTTGACACCAAAAAGCAAAATTCAAAAAATTCTATCGCTTTTTTCGACACTTCGTGTCTATTTTTAGAATAAAAATTTAAATTGCATTTTAATATAATTCAAAACAATCTCAACATATAAGGTATCTTTCCTTCAAAAATACTAATATGAAACTAGAATTAAAATAAGCTAATATTAAAGTCTCAATGATTTTTTAAATGCGGTTTTTACAAAAAAGCTAAATAAGTGTAGTATAGATATATAAAGCAAAACAGTTTATAGACAAGGAGAGTTTAAAGTGAAAAAGAAGACCACATTATTTATTTGCATACTCATAATAATTTTACTCATTTCTTTACTTTCTTCTTGTCAAACAACAAATGTGGGCAATCAAAGAATAGATAACTCTTCAATAAAAATTATTGCTTTAGGAGACTCAATTGCTGAAGGTAAAATTGGAGTATCGCCAGAAAGCGAAAGAAATAACTACTCATATTTAGAAGTAGTTGGTAAAATAAATGGATTTTCATATCAAAATTTGGCAATTGCTGGATATAAAACTTCGGATCTACTTAATTATGTCTTGCAAAAAAATGAGAGTGCAGCACCAATAAAAGCAATAAAGGAAGCAACTATTATTGTCGTTTCAATTTTGGGAAATGACCTACTAGAAAATGACTTTACAACATATTTTGTACAAGCAATATCTAAACCTGCAAGCTATGATTCATATGATCAAGTTTTAACTCAGTCATATAGTAATATTGAAGCTATAGTTGAAAGAATCAAAGTACTTAATAAAGATGCTTATTTAATATTTCAAACTCTCTACAACCCAATGTACCCAGGCTCTTCAAAGTTAATGACCCCAAGCTTTAAACAATCCGTGAGAGAATATTATCCCGATACTACTGAAGAAGATTTTTATGATATGACGGCACTTTTAATAGATAGGCTTAATAATGTCCTTCATAATTACCTAAAAGCAAATCCAAATGCTTTCAAAATACTAGATGTAAATAAAAGATTTGACACACTTCATAAAGCCAGCTCAGGGAAATTAAACCGACTAATTTGTGATGATGATGGACATCCAAGTAATGAAGGACATGCAGCTATTGCTTGTTTACTTCAAGAACATCTAGAAAATGCAAAATTAGCTAAACACAGTTATGCATTTGCAAACTTCAAAAGTTTAAGAAAAAAACAACTTACAAGACTATATTCTAATACAACAGTTGATATAAACAAAACTTCAAACTTAATAGACAGTGCTTCAACATATCAAAAACTTAACGATGCATACTTTGATGCAATTGATGGTATCGCTCCTAGTTTATAAACCGTCTTACAAGTTTACAAAAACAAACGAAAAAACCAACGCAAAATTTATCGTTTGTTTTCTCGTTTGAAATTAAACGAAAACCCGCCAGCCTAGCCCTATATTTTAAAAAAGCGGATCTAGTTTTGTGTCAAAACCACTGAGATGTCGTATTTACAGTCATATTTTGATCCCCTTCGTACGCTTCATAAAAACTCCATACACCTAACAAAATTTCCATATTTGCTTATTTTAACATTGAAAAGCAATACTACAATAGTTAAGATGTCAAATATAAAAGTAACATATGTATTGCACTTACTCCTGAGCGTCTCATGGAAAAATTCAGTTGCACTTAACAGTAACATATGTATTTATTTCAACATTTAACGCCATAAATCAATAAGTTTTGGGAATTCATTCCAATAAAATCTTAAGCCAAGATGTCTTAAAAATTTTTCTAGTAAGCTAAATATATGAACCTTTAAAAATCTATCCTTATAAAACCCAATTAACTATGTATAAAAAACGACACATCTCATGTTGAAATATGTCACTTTTTTTGATCGTGTGCTTACACTCATATTTTGATACAATCCGTACACCTTGTAAAAATTCTACAGCTAGCAAAAATTCCGTACACCTATCATCAAAAATCGAATCTATTCCCGATTGAGACAACTAATTTCTTTTATGCTCTATATACAATAACATCAGCAAGTAAGATTATGGTAGCGGCACATGCGTTTCTGGGAAAGTAACACCAGTAGTTACATATTCACTTACTTCAAATATATCCCCACCGTCAGTAAAGTATATGCAGTGGTTAACACCATTAATAGTAGTAAGATAGAAAGTTTCTGTTATTTCTTGATCGTGACTGTTCTCATAGTAATAGTATTTATTACAATCGTAAGTAGTTCCTGAAATTTCTTTTGATTCAGAAGTAATAGAAGTATACTCTTCACGGTAACTATTTGGATCTTTACATTTCCAAAGCATCTTATGAATCCCCTCTTTAATCTCACTATAGGAGAAATCTACATCAGTTATTAAAGCATGAGCATCAAAGTCAGTTGCATGACTTGCCCATTCGTCATCATAAGCATGTAGGAAATATTCATCCCAGTTATTTTCTGCACTATTATATTTGTAGTAATGGTAATTATAATCGCCTTCTACATTCTTATATTCAAACAAGAAATTTTTATCGATTTTATATCCTCGAGTTTCGATACTCCAAGGCTCGCCCCCTACACCAGAGCGGGTTGTTTTAAAGCAAAATTGCAAAGAATCTGCAAGTCCATCGATAATTTCTTCAGCAGTAAGCAAGGCAGCCGGATCTTCTCCTGTACCGCCAGGATCTTCGCCTGTGCCACCAGGCAGTACCAAGCCAGCTGGCAATTGTACACCAGTGGTTTGATAACCTTCTATTTGGAAAGTTAAATATTGGTAATAAGTGAAGTTTAAGCAATATTCAACTCCTTCTATGACTGTAATCCAAAAAAACTTCTCTGCAAACGTTTGACTGTTATAGTATCTATATTTCTTGCAAGTAAATGAGCGGTCAGGAGTCTTTATTGTTTCAATGCTATCAAATTTAGAAGTTTCCTTGTATTGCTCAATGCTAGGACCTCCAAAGGTCCAGAATATATCTACAAGAGGAGATGTCTCTAATAAAGAATTTGCACTCATATCAGTTTTTTCAGTAAGGTTCCATTCCGTCATTCCAGACTCTTTAACATACTCATCCCATTTATTGTCTGTAGTATCATATTTATAGTAATAATAAGTATTGTTATTGATTACGTATAAAAAGTCATTATTATTTTTATAAACTGTTTTGCTAGTTTCCACTCTGTCCTCGCTAAATTTATAGACCATTTTCAAATTTGCGGGCAATCCACTAATAATACTTTCAGATGTAGATGCAGTTACTTTCGAGAAATACTCTGTTATAAAAATATTACTTACTGGAGGCTGTGGTATGTTAAGTTTAGGCACATCAAAGTTAGTTTCATATGATACCATTCTACCTTGAAAATTAGAATTAGCCCTCAAGTATTCTACACAAAACTTAGTGCCAGATATATCAGCTATATCAAAAAATATGAGTCCTTGTTCAGTATCATGATATTGGTAACAATTACAAGGAGAAGACTCCTCTCCAAATTCAATGAATTTAGATACACTAAGTTGGCTTTTTTCAAGATAGTTATATTTAGGATCTAAAAAAACATAAAAAATGTTGTATAGCAAATTTTCATTTAGCAAATCAAATGCATTAAGATTAACATAGTCTGGCTGGAATCTCTACTCATTGTCTCCTTCTGTAATAGTGAAAAGTTCCCAAGCACTTTGCACATAGTTATAAATAAACAAACGATAATTGGCAATTTCAGAGTATTTTTCGCGTTCCTCAATTAACACATGTTCTTCCATTTTAAAAAGAGTAAACTCTTTTTGCCCATTAGATCCTATTGTGTATTTAACTTTTAAATTATTACCAAGTCCATTAAAAATGTTTCCACAAATAGACATTTGAGCATTGACATCAATTATATCAGTCGCTTCTTCTTCTGAATTATCACCACTGCCATTACAAGCAACTAAAATTAATGCAAGCAAACATATAAAAGTAGAGACTATCAAAATATAAAAACCTTTCTTTTTCATAACATGCCTCCAAAAACTAAATGTAACATGTAAAATGTAAAGCAACCGATTATTATGTAACAATATCTCATCTTAACCATATCACGAAATAAACAACATTTCAATTTTTAGCTATTTTTGCAAACCCAACTTTATTGTTAAGTCTAATGTTAAGTGCAACTGCGGCGCGTTTTTAAAATTTTTTTCCAAATTTAAGTGCTTTTCAGATTTTCCCCCAGATTATACAATATTAATTACTGCGATTTTGCAAATAAAAAAAGG
>JAAZJD010000021.1 GCA_012800525.1 Clostridiales bacterium | reverse complement strand
TATTATACTCTTAGACTAATTTTAAGTCTAACCAATATAGCTTTAAATAGAAGATTATCGCATAATTTGAAATTTTTTAATTAATATATAATATTTAGGATTATATGCCTTTACTTGATTATATACTCAAAAAGCTATATAATTTTTTTGAGGTGAAAGATGACTAAAAACTTGAAAATTACACTGCTTGGAGGAGTTGAAGAAGTTGGCAAAAATCTAACAATATTTGAGTATGCAGATACTATGATTATTGTTGATGTAGGTATGTCATTCCCTGATAATGAAGTTCTTCCAGGCGTTGAATATATAATTCCTAATTTTTCTTATATTCTTGAAAGAAAAGATAAACTAAAAGCGATTTTTTTAACACATGGTCATGAAGACCATATTGGAGGTATGCCAGTATTGTTAAAAGATGTGGATGTGCCTGTTTATGGTTCTAACATTGCTTTAGGGTTTTTAGAAAATAAACTCACAAGAAATAAGACAAAAAAGAAAACTGCTAAATTTCATATAGTAGATGAAAACACTAAACCAATAAAAATAGGTCCTTTTACAGTTGAGTTCATTAGAGTAACTCATTCTATACCTGGAGCATTTTCATTATGGATAAAAACACCAAAGGGTGGAGTTTTCTTCACTGGTGATTTTAAAATTGATCATACTCCAGTTGATTCTAAGCCAATTGAGTTATCAAGAATTGCAGAAATAGGTAAAGAGGGAGTTTTGCTTTTGATGTCTGATAGCACAAATGCAAATAAACCTGGATATTCACTAAGTGAGCTTGAAGTGGGGAAAAATCTTTCTTCAATATTTAGTGACAAATCCAATGATAGAATCACTGTTGCAACATTTGCATCAAATGTTCATAGAATACAACAAATTTATGATTGTGCAGTTAAGTCTGGTCGTAAAGTAGCTTTAATGGGTCGTTCTTTAATTAACAATGTTGAACTTGCCGTAACACTTAAAGAATTGAAGATTAATCCTAAAAACCTAATAGATTTATCAGAAGCTGCTAAAATGCCATTAGATAGGGTTTGCATTATTGCTACAGGTTCACAGGGAGAACCAAGAAGTGCCTTATCTAAAATGAGTGCTGGAGATTCTGCGCCATTAAAAATAGGAGAAAATGACACGGTCATATTATCTGCAAGATCAATTCCAGGAAATGAAAAGACCATATACAAAATGATAAATGGCTTGTCTAGTTTAGGGGCTGATGTAATATATCAAACTTTATATAATGTTCATTGTTCTGGGCATGCTTACCAAGAAGAACTCAAATTGATGATGGCTTTAACAAATCCTACATATTTTGTTCCCATTCATGGAGAAGTACGACATATGTTACAACATGAGCGTATAGCAGTTTCAATGGGCATGCACAAGAAAAATATCTTCATCCCAACACTTGGAAGTTCTTTTGAAATATCAAAAAAAGGATTTGATAATAAAGGAAATGTCCCTTGTGATAGTGTATATATGATTGGTGATACCGAAAGTGAAACAGACGAAATTGTGCAAAGAAGAATGATTGCTGAAGATGGTGTTGCAGTAATTAGTATAACTATAGACAATATAGGATTGCCAAAAGGTAATATAAATATTGTTACAAAAGGTATTACACTATCAAATTCTGTCATTAGTGATGTAGCCTCATCACTTTTGCAATTTTTTGAAGATGGGAATGTTTTAGGCATGACAACTGAAGAAATTGAAGTGGAAATTATTAAATTTACTAAAAGAAGGTTTAGGAATTTAATAAGGAGATCGCCTTTTATAATTCCAATAATTCAAAAAGAAGAAAAAAATATTTATGCAAACTAGTATAAAAATAATAAAAAAGATAAAGGTAAAATATGTTAGAAACAAAAAAAAGAGAAACTATTTTAATATTTACTTCTAAAGAAAAAGCACACATTACAGATGCTTTAAAGATGCAACTTTCGGTTTTAAATCCAGAGTTATTGATAATTATTTTTGATGTAGATGAACTTTATGTCAGAGTTTTACCTGATTTTTTTACATCACAATTAAAATTGCAGCTCAACATTACAAGAATTGGTCACTCTATAAAAACAAAAAAATCAGAGAGCAATATTAATGAATTAAGAAAATATGACCTAGAATTTAAAAATCAAATATCGTATAGGAGAATGGAAAACATTTTCTTAAGATATTCGCCAAAAGCTGTTATTTTAACAAGTGTAGATGGTTTAGAAGAAGCAACAAGTGTTAGAAATAAATTCAATTCAAATATCAAAGTGTTTTTGTATGACACTGAGCTTTTAATCAATAAGCAATTTTTAAATCCTTATGTAGATAAACTTATAGTATCAAATCAAATATCTGCAAATAGAGTAAAAGAAAATGAAATAGATTTTTCTAAAATTTTGACTGCAGGAATAGCTTTCCCAAAAGATTATGAAAAACCCATTTTTAGAGCTGATGCTAACAAAAAGTTAGGGCTTGTGGATAAAAAAAGAACACTTTTGTTTTTAATTGATGATGAAGAAAAAGAAGAACAAATGAAGTCATTAATTTCTACATTATCTAATCATTTAGAAAAATATAATATTTTGATATGGAGCAGAAAAAATGAAGCCATTAGTAAGGTTGCTTTGATTGCTGGCTATAATGTTTACAATCAAGAAAGTATAGATTTTAATATATTGCTTTCTGCTGCAAATGTAATAATAACAAGACCAAACTCATACTTTTTTACTATAGCTTTTAAAACTCAAAAACTTTGTGTGTCTTTTGGAAATGCTAATAATTTAGAAAAAGCCATTGTAGAAGAATATGAAGATCAAATTGTTGAATGTAAAACATTAATTCGTTTAAATAATTTTTTAACTTTATATCCTAATGAAGATTATGAAAAAAAGAGATTGAAAGCTGCTGATTTTGAGTATAATAATCCAGCACAAGTTATAAACGAAGAATTGAAAAATATTGAATATAAAGGGGCTGCCTTTTAAACTGACCCCATAAAGTTGAACTAACAAAATGATTGATGTGCATTTTTGGTATTTTGTTTAGCTATTAATTTACCTAAAAGGGAGTTCATGGCTACGATTGATTCAAAGTTTTTATATTCAGCTAGACCTAGATATGAGCTGCCTCTTAATTTTAATCTAAATTTCTTTTCTATCAATCAATGCCTGAGATAATGTATGCTCATCTGCATATTCTATTTCTGTGCCCATTGGAATTCCACTTGCTAGCCTAGTGACTTTTATGTTCATAGGTTTTATAAGTTGTGCTAAATATGATGCAGTCATTTCACCACTAACATCGGTGTTAGTTGCAACTATAACTTCTTTAACTCCATCAAGACGATCTATCAATTCTTTAATTCTAATATCATCTACTAGCACTTGTTTTTGGAAATCTAAAGTGCCATGTAAGACATGAAAAACTCCATTAAAAACTCCAGTCTTTTCGAATACACTTATATCCTTTGGCTCTTTTACAACACAAATTATACTTTTATCACCAACTTTGCATCGATCACAAATATCTTTATCAGTGTATGTCCCACATTCTTTACAAAAATGTATGTTTTCTTTTACATCTTTAATTGCATTAATAAGATCGCTCGCTTCTTCATCAGTCATTTCAATAATCTTATATGCATACCTCATAGCGGTTTTTGCCCCGACTGAAGGAAATTTTCTTAAAATAGCTGCGAGTTTTGAAACTGCTTCAGGATACATTAAAATAGTCCTCCAAGTCCACTCATTGCACCAGAAAATGGTCCCATTATTCTTTCATGTTCTGCTTCAACAAGTTTGCTTGCTTCGTTGAAGGCGGCTTGAATTAAGTCTTCAAGCATTTCCACGTCATCTGGATCTACTGCTTCTGGTTTAATTTTTATAGAAGAGAGTTGTCTATCACATGTCATAACGATTTCAACCATTTCTCCACCCGCAGTTGCAACTACCTCAGTTTCAGCAAGTTCTTGTTGTGCTTTTGCAAGATCTTGTTGCATTTTTTGAGCTTGTCTCATTAATTGGTTCATATTTGCTCCACCACCGCCTGGAGCTCCACCACGTGGTCCTCTATATTTTGCCATATACATCCTCCTATTGATATTTAGTCTTTTATTATTAAATTATCTCCAAACAGTTGTTTTATTTCCTCAAGTTCTAATTGATTCAATTTGCCTTCATCTTCATTTTCTTCTATCAATTCAAAGGCTATTTTTGTATTTGGAGAAATTTCTTTTATAACTTCATCTAATTCAGCTTTATATTGATATTGTAATCTTTTGTAAGATAAAGAGTTTATTCCCATATATTTTAAAGTTAAAACTCCATTTTTTAATTCGAATTTATCAGCTTGCTTAAAAGCTCGTGTTACAAACACATTATCTTTATATTTATCTAATAAATCATCAAAAAGTTTTTTTGCTTCATTATTATCTTCTTTGTCTTCAAAAGGTAAACTATCGTTGTTTTTTGTTGTTGATGTTGTAATATTTTCTTCATTATTTTCTAGGCTATCGTCACCTTCGATGTCATCATATGATTCTTCATTGATGTCGTCACTAAAACTGTCTTCAATTTCAATATTTATATCAGGTTCTTCATTAACTTCAATGTTAGACTCATTAAATTCTTTTTCAACTTTAAAAGGTGTTTCTAAGTCAAAATCATCGTCAGGGTCTACTTCTTTGCTAAAAGGCAACTCTTGTGCATCTTCATCTCTATCTTCAAAAGGTATTTCTGAGTTAAAGGTATCATTGTTGTCTAGCTCATTTTCAAATGGCAGTTCTTGAGCATCTTCATCTCTATCTTCAAAAGGTAGTTTAAGTTCGGAATCATCATTACTAAGACTTGATTCATTGTGAACAGAATTGTCTTTTGTGTCTTCAAAAGGTAGCTCTTGAGCATCTTCATCTCTATCTTCAAAAGGTAGTTTAGGTTCAGTGCCATCATTGCTGCTTGATTTATTGGAGGAAGGCAAATTTTTAGCCTCATTTTGTTCATCTTCAAATGGCAGTTCTTGAATATCTTCATCTTTATATTCAAAAGGTTCCGAGTCAAAGTCATCGTTGTGGTCTAGCTTATTAGGAGACTCGTCATTATTTGAATTGGTTTTTAAATTATTCTTTTTTTTTGGTAAGCTAGACTCCTTATTTTTTAGATAAAGAGGTGAAATAAGATTGTTATTATCTAAAAACTTTTTAAAATACTCAACATTGTCTTTTGAAAAAGCTTTAATTTGCTTTTCTAGTGATTCAATTCTAGAATTTAAGGCTTCAATATTTGGAGATGTTATTAATTTGCTAGCCTTAATTAAATTAGCTTCAAATAAAATTTTGGGTTGTGTGCTAAATCTAAGATTACTTTCAATTAATGCAATAATTTCCAAAATTCTTGAAATTTTGTAGTTATCATGTTCTTTTGCAAGATTCAACGCAGCTTGATTTTGCTCATTAGAAAATGGTGCATATGATGGAACATTTTTGATGGTAATAAGCTCTTTGAAAAAATTTGCAAGCTCTCGATTTAAGGTAGATATTCCTTTTCCTCTATGATAAATAGCATCTATTTGCTCTAAAAGTCTTGAGATATTTGAATTTAATATCGCCTCTGCAATTATATATAGTGTTTCAAAGTCTGAACCACCCAAAACTTCTAAAACATCATCGTATGTAAGGTTTTGTGGAGAATAAGCCATACACATATCTGCTATAGATAATGTATCTCTTGCACTTCCTTCACCGTGAATTGCTATTTGTCTACAAGCTTCAATCTCATATTTATAATTTTCTTTATCAAAAATGTTTGTAACAATTTCAGTTAATTCGTTTACTGGAATTAGTCTAAAGTCAAATTGCATGCATCTTGAGAGAATTGTATTTGGAATTTTGTGCACTTCAGTCGTAGCTAAAATAAAGACAACATATTCAGGTGGTTCCTCTAAGGTTTTTAAAAAAGCATTAAAAGCTTGTTGAGATAACATGTGCACCTCATCAACGATGTAAACTTTATATTTACCGCTCATTGGTGGGATACTAATATTTTCAATCAAGGTTCTAATGTCATTGACACTATTATTGCTTGCTGCATCAAGCTCAACAACATCAAAAGAGGTTTCATTTAATATGCTTATACAGTTTGCACACTGATTGCATGGCGAACCGTCAATAGGATTTAAACAATTAATTGCTCTTGCAAATATTTTTGCTGATGAAGTTTTTCCGGTTCCTCTTGAGCCTGTAAATAAATAGGCATGTGATATATTGTTAGAGCTAATTTGATTTTTGATCGTTCTAACAATGTGATTTTGTCCTATAATTTGCTCCCAGTTTAGTGGTCTATATTTTCTATATAATGATATATGTCCCATAGTGATAATTTTAACATATTAGTATATTTCTTTTCAAACTATATTTATTTTATATTAAATAAAAAAGAGGCTTTAAGAAACTTTAAAAAACGACGTATAAGTACATTTGTATTTCAGCTAATATCAAAAATAGTCTTTTCTTTCGGTGTTTGTGTTTTGATAATAAAAAACTGGCCTCCTTAAGTTAGATTTTTTTGGTCCAACTTTTTGGGGTCAGCTCATTTCTTAACAGTCCCTTTGATTGTAAATTTTATGGGGTCAGGATAAAATTTTAGTTTCTTAACACCTTTGATTATAAACATTAGGATTATTCAGTAATACCAACGGTAGCTAAAAATTTTGCAAATGCTTTTTGTCCTGCTTCATCGTTTTTAAATACAGCTGTGCAATTTAATATTTTTTCACATGTTGCGTTAATGTATTGTTTAACATACTTTTCGGCAGTTTCTTCATCAAGCTCTGTGCCATGATCATTTGTTAATTGGGCAATCATTCCTAGATGTTTTGATAAAATATGATCATCTTTTGCAAATGCAGCAAAATTAATCTTTTCTTTACCTGTTAGAATATCTTCAATCAGTTTCATTTCTTTGTTTAATCTGCCTGGCAAAATGAAAACACCCATTGCTTCAATTAATCCAATTCCTTCTTTTTTGATATTATGCATATCTTCAGTAGGGTGAAAGATTCCATAAGGATGTTTTTCATCGGTTCTATTGTTTCTTAAAATTAAATACAATTCATATCCAAATTC
This sequence comes from Clostridiales bacterium, assembly GCA_012800525.1. GTDB lineage: Bacteria > Bacillota > Clostridia > Christensenellales > DTU072 > JAAZJD01. The sequence goes on along the minus strand of JAAZJD010000021.1, from coordinate 144,071 downwards.
ATCGCTCCATGAAGCTATCGGTGTAATTGTATTGTGAGGAGTATTTCCTGTTTTAGCATGTACACCAACATTTTTGTCAGTGTAATTGCGCCAGTTAATTAATATTGCATTTGCAACATCTTGTAGTTGATTTCTATTCATGGAAGATAACTTAATTGTTGAATTATACCAATCAAGTATGGATATCTTGACATTTTCGTATCTCTGGCTACCAAAAGTCTTTCTTGTAGGTCTATTAAACATTGGTAAAACTTTTGAGCCGCCTTGGTAATGTTCATGTGACAAAATTGAACCACCAACTATTGGCAAATCTGAATTGCTACCGATAAAATAATGAGGGAACATTTCAATAAAATCGAATAAACGAATAAATGTTTTATCATTAATTTCCATTGGATGATGATTTTCTGAAATTGCTAAGCAATGATTATCAAAATATACATATGGAGAAAATTGTAAAAACCACTCCTCTTCATTTAAGTACATTGGTATTACTCGTAAAGTTTGTCTAGCATTTTTTGCTATTGTTCCAGCAAATCCAAGATTTTCTAAACAGATTACACATTTTGGATAGCCAGTTTGAGGCAAACTTCTCTCTAGTGCTACTTGTTTATTGTCTTTTTCAGGCTTTGATAAGTTGATAGTAATTACCAAATCTCCAAATTCACCTTTTGCATCCCACTTTATGTTTTTTGCAATATCAACATTTCTAATGTAATTGCTTTTAATTCCAATATTTAGTAAATAGTCTGTTGCTTCTTGAACGCCATCATTTGCTGCAATTGCATCAAAATTTCTTATCACTACACTTGTAGCGGGGGTAACTAACCCCATTACTTTCGTTTCAAATAATATTCTTTCATTATCTGCACAAAAATTGTTTTCTACAGCATAATCAATTATTGGATCAATGATTCTGGTTTGAAATTCTGGAAGCTTTTTTGAAGCTGTAGAGGGGGTATCTAGTTTAAATAAATCTAGTAGAGCATTATGTGCAAAAATTGCATCATATTTGTCAAGCTCCATTTCTGAAATCGCATATTCAACGAGATTTGCTATATGTTTCTTTATTTCTAAATTTGTTTCTTTGCTCATTTTTATCCTTTTAACAAGTGTTTTTATTTTTAACTAATTAATATGATATCAAATAAATTTAAAATATGCACCATTTCAAATTATAAATAGATTAATTGTGTTAGTTGGGTGCTAAGCATAATATGTTTACTTCTAAATTATAGATAGGTTAATTGTGTTAGTTGGGTGCTAAGCATAATGCGTGTTACTTCCAATTTTTTTCAAGTTTAGTAATTGTTTTTGGTTACCTATTAGAGGGATTTTTAAATTATCTTCATTCAAAATGTTAAAATATGTGTTGCTAAAAAACATATTGTTGTAGAAAAAAAGATTATGGGGTCAGTTTACTTTACACTTTATACTTCATCTAAAATATTAGGATATGTGTTGCTAAGGAAAAGGTAAGTTGTTATAATTAAATCTAGATATTTAATTTTAGGAGCACTCAATAAAATGTCAATTTATTCATTAGAAAACTTATTAAATAATTCCAAATTTTTAGAAATTTCACGCAAGATATATAATGTACCAGCTAGTCAATCTGCAAAGAGACTGGCTTCTTTATATGAAATTCATTCTCAAAAATTTGATAAAAACACTAGTGTTTTCAGTTCGCCTGGTAGAATTGAAGTTGCTGGTAATCATACGGACCACAATAATGGAAAAGTGGTTTGTGCTGCCGTTTCAGTTGATTTATTGGCTGTTGTAAATCCATTAGATGAAAAAATTATTATTGACAGTGTTGGATATCCTTTAGTTGAAGTTGATATCGATAATCTTGAAGTTAAAAAAAGTGAGTATGGAACTAGTGAGGCTCTAGTGAGGGGCGTTTTAAAGGGTTTTGTCGATAGAGGTTTTAAAATCGGTGGATTTTATGCAACGACAACATCTGATATATTCAAAGGTGCAGGGATGAGTTCTTCTGCAGCATTTGAGGTGCTAGTATCTGAGATATTAAATGTTTATTATAATGACTCAAAGATAAAAGATGTTGATAAAGCGATTATTTCACAATATGCTGAAAATGTTTATTTTGGTAAACCATCTGGTCTTATGGATCAATCAGCAATCGCTTTTGGTGGCATTAGTTATATCGATTTTAAGGATCCTAAAAATCCTATAGTAAAAAAGATGAACTGGGAATTTGATAACTTAGATGTATGTGTAATTAATTGTGGTGGCGATCACTCTGACTTAATTGATGACTATGCTTCGATTAGAAGAGAGATGGAACAAGTTGCAAGTTTTTTTGATAAAGAAAAACTACGTTTTGTTGATGAAAACGATTTTTATAAAAAAATACCTTCAATGTTAAATAGCAAAATTGAAGGAAGAGCTATCTTAAGAGCAATTCATTATTTTGAAGAAAATAAAAGGGTTGAGGATATCAAATATGCAATAAAAGAAAGTGATGAAGATTTGTTTTTAAAATTAATTACGGCTTCAGGTTTATCTTCACATATGCAATTGCAAAATGTACATTCACAAAATGATTTATCACAACCTATTCCGCTAGCATTAGCATTAAGCAAAAAGTTTGGTGCTGATGCATATAGAGTTCATGGTGGAGGCTTTGCAGGAACAATACTTGTCTTTATAACGCTTGATAAAGAAGCTGAGTTTACAAGTAATATGAGCAAGATTTTTGGAGAAAAAAATATATATTCTTTGAAAATTCGTAATTTTGGAGCTTGTAAGCTCGATATTTAGAGGTATCATATGCACTGGACAGGAGAAGTTGAGAGAATTGCATTTAGTTTTACTATAGGTTCAAAATATTTTGAGGTCGCTTGGTATGGAATAATATTGACTTGTGCGATGGTAATTGCACTAATTGTTTGCATTTATAGAGGAAAAAAACAAGGATTATCTTCTGATAGTTTCATTGAGCTTTTTATCATTTGCATTCCACTAGCCATTATAGGTTCAAGACTTGGCTATGTACTAATAAGACCTGAATATTTTTCAAGTTGGAGTGGATTTAAAAGAATTTTTGATATTACAGAAGGTGGTTTAACTATAATGACCGGCGTTCCCTTTGGTGTGCTTGGTGGATATATTTGGTGTAAAATTAGAAAAGTCGATTTTTGGGCAGGTGTTGATATGGTTTTACCAGTGGTTTTATTAGCTCAAGGACTTGGTCGCTGGGGAAACTTTATGAATCAAGAAATCTACGGAAAATTGATAACAAATCCTGCTGCACAATGGTTTCCGCTTGCAGTATATATTCCAAATGGAAAACTTGGTTCTGGATTTTATCAAGCAGCATTTTTTTATGAAATGGTCTTAGATTTGTTATTTTTTGCAGTAATATTAATTATACAAAAGAGATTAAGATTAAAGGGATCTGGTATTTTAATGTATATTATAAGCTATAGTTTCATCAGATTTTTAATGGATTTTACAAGGGATGGAGGTCCATCAGTAGATAATGTTGTACTTGCAAATTTAATTTTCACTGCAGTGACGACAGTTGTCTTTGCGGCTATTTTTGCTTATAAATTAATATCTACTCAAAAAAATGGGGAGATAATTTGGTATCCAAAAGGAGTTCCGGATAATCTCAAAATTATGATAAAGTATCCAGAAACTGCAGAAGATGTGAAAAATATGTAAGTTAGGGTTTCTAAATTATTTATAATTAAGGGTGAAAAAAATGAGAGATAAAGCATTATTAACAGATTTGTATCAATTGACAATGATAAATGGCTACCTAGAACATGATACAGCTAATACTGAAGTAGTATTTGATTTGTTTTTTAGAAAACAACCTGGAGGGGAGGATTTTGCTATAGTGGCAGGGCTTGAGCAAGCTGTTGAATATTTGCAAAATTTATCTTTTTCAGAGTCTGATATTAAATATCTCAAATCTTTAAATTTATTTGGAGACAAGTTTTTTAATGCAGCAGAAAACTTTAAATTTACAGGCGATGTTTATGCTATGAGAGAAGGCGAAATTGTTTTTCCTCAGGAGCCTATTTTGATTATCAAAGCCCCATTATATCAAGCTCAACTAATAGAAACTGCCCTTTTAACAATAATAAATCACCAAACATTAATAGCAACTAAAGCTTATAAAGTTACTCAAGAAACAGGAGGGGCGGTGTCTGAGTTTGGCTTAAGAAGGGCTCAAGGTCCTGACGCAGGGGTCTATGGGGCAAGAGCAAGTATAATTGGTGGATGCACATCAACATCAAATGTTTTAGCAGGCAAGTTGTTTGATGTTCCAGTAAGCGGAACACATTCTCATAGTTGGGTTTTAAGTTTTAGTAGCGAGCTTGAGGCTTTTGAAAGTTTTGCTAAGTTATATCCTTCAAAATGTGTTTTATTAGTTGATACATATGATACTTTAAGAAGTGGAGTTCCAAATGCCATTAAGGTTTTCAAGAAATTAAGAGAAAAAGGCTATGAGCCAATTGGTATTAGATTAGATAGTGGGGACCTTGCATATTTGTCTAAACAAGCTAGAAAAATGTTAGATGAGGCAGGGTTTCCTAATGCAAAAATAGTCGCCTCTAATGATATTGATGAAAATATAATTGCAAGTTTAAATGCACAAGGAGCAAAAATTGATTTATGGGGTGTAGGAACAAAATTGATTACATCATATGACAATCCTTCACTTGGTGGAGTATATAAGTTAAGTGCTATTGAAGACGAAAATAATAATTTAATTCCCAAAATGAAACTTTCTGATACTCAAGAAAAGACCACTAATCCAGGTTTTAAAACGACTTATCGTTTATATGATAAAGATGGAATGGCTGTAGCAGACTTAATTGCGTTAAGAGAAGAAAAGTTTGATACAACAAAGCCTTTAACAATTTTTCATCCTGTTGAAACTTGGAAAAGGATGACATTAGAAGAATACTCTATGAGAGATTTAATGGTTAAGGTTTTTGAAAAAGGAAAACTTATATACAAACTCCCCAAAATAGATGAAATAGTATCGTATTCAAAAGAAAAAAATAAAGAAATTTGGAGTGAGTATACTAGGCGTTTAAATCCACATATTTATAAGGTGGACTTATCTACAAAACTTTATAACTTAAAACAAAAATTACTTAATGAAAAATAGGATGTTGATAACTGTTTGTTGAGGTTAAATTTAAACAACATCATTATTGAGAAACAATGAGCAAAATATCAACTTGTTGGGATTTGACCCAATGTTTTAAAACTGAAGAAGACTATAGGCAAGAATTAAAGAAAATCTCTTCTTTGATCAATTCTTTAGATGAATTTAAGTCAAATCTAAATTCAGAAAATGCATATTTATGTTTACAAAAACAAAGTGAAATTTCTAAAGGTATTGAAGCCATTTATGTTTATGCTTGTTTAAATAGGGATTTAGATTTAGCAAATCCAAAATATCAAGCTGAAACTGAGGTTGTTGAAAAACTATTAACTGATTTTTCTACAGCAACAGCTTTTATTAACCCTGAAATAGCCGCTTTTTCATCCAAAGATTTAGAAAAAATGATATGTGATAAAAGATATGAGAATTATAGTTTTTACTTAAAGGAAATTTTGCGAAATAAAAAACATATCTTGACTAAGGATTCTGAAGAGCTTTTATCTCAAATTTCGGCATTTTCATCAGACTTTAAAAAAATATTTCAAATGTTCGATAATGCGGATTTGCAATATTCTAATATAAAAGATTCTAATGGCAAATCACATAAACTAGACCATGCAATGTATTCTAGACATTTAAAAAGTTTTGATAGGGTGCTTAGAGAAAATGCATTTAAAAAATATTATAAAGGATATATGGCATATAAAAATACAATTTCAAGCATATATATTGCTTCAGTAAAAAAAGATTGTAGTATAGCAAAAATTAGAAAGTTTGAAAACGCTTTGGGTAAATCGTTACATTCAGATAATATAAAGTTTTGTGTTTATGAAAATTTGCTTAGTAGTGTCAATAAATATCTTCCAGTACTGCATGAATATATTGAATTAAGAAAGAAAATCTTGGGTTTTGATGAAATGAATATGTGGGATATGTATGTGTCATTAGTAGAAGATGAGTCGAAAGATTATACATACGAAGAAGCAATAGAAATAGTTAAAAAGGCTTTATTGCCTCTAGGGAAAGATTATCAAAATTTATTGAACAAAGCTTTTAGTGAGGGTTGGGTAGATGTATATCCATCAAAGGGCAAAAGAAGTGGTGCTTATTCTTGGGGATATTATTCCTCTCCCCCATATTTGTTGTTAAACTATTCAAATACTTTGAGTGATGTATTTACATTAGCCCATGAGCTTGGGCACTCTATGCACTCATATTATTCTGATAAAACGCAATGTTATGAAAAAGCTGGATATCCAATTTTTGTAGCAGAAGTGGCAAGTACAGTTAATGAAGTTTTAGTATTAAAACACATGTTGAAAAGTGCTAAAGGCCAAGAAAAGAAATACCTTTTAAACTATTATTTAGAGATGTTTAGAACAACATTGTTTAGGCAAACGATGTTTGCGGAATTTGAATATTTAGCACACCAAATATATGAAAATGGAGAACCATTAACAGGAGAATTATTGAATGATGTATATTTGAAATTAAATAAAAAATACTATGGCCAAGGAGTTAAACACAACAAAGAAATTGCATATGAATGGGCAAGAGTACCTCATTTTTATTCAGCATTTTATGTATATAAATATGCGACAGGATTAACAAGTGCAATAACTATTGTTTGTAATTTGCTTTCGGATTCAACGTATATAGAAAAATATAAAACTTTTTTATCTTCTGGTGGTTCTGATTACCCTATAGAAATGTTGAAAAAAGTAGGTGTTAACCTAGAGACAACTCTTCCATTTGAAGTAGCTTTAGGTGAGTATAAGAAGATATTAACTGAATTTGCTGCCTTATGAAAAAAATTAAAACCCTAATAATTATTTTTATTCTTTTTATAATGGTGTTTAGTGTTTTTAATACGACATCTTTTTTGGCATTTGCAAGTAATGATATAAATTTAGATGATTATTATGCATTTGTTGAAAAAAAGAGAACACTCAGTAAGAGTGGGGAGATTGAAAATGTTTTAATTTTTAGAGTTGATGCGAATGCATATAGTAAAAACAAAAGAGATGATATGCCACCATTAGACGAGTTTTTAGCTAAAGCTTCTACTGCAATAAGAACGATACGTGAATCTTTTCCTGAAGCACAAGTAAAAAAAGAGATAATGACTCCAAAAAGTAAAGTGGAAATTGTTTTAAGTAGATATGCAAGCTCTGAAGAATATGATATTAGAAATGGGCGTACTAATTTAGATAAGCCAAATTCGACATATGAAAAAGAAAAAGGTGTAGTATATAACAAAACAATATCCAAAATCCCTTATTTTTTTGCAAATATCGAAAATGAAAAAATAAAAGAGTGTATTGATACTTTTAAAAATATAGATACAAATCAAGATAAGTTTTTATACACAGAAACATATGTATATCCTTACGGTTTTGACCGTTTTTCAACTAATGCTGATGAATCATACAAAGATTCATCAACAAATTTATATGTCCATAAATATTATGCAAATGGTAATCAGCTAAATAGCAGAGATTTAATTTTTACTCAATCAAGCCCTAATCCTGCTTTTTGGTATGGCATATCCATAAGCGGTGGAGTATTGGTTTTGTTTTTATTAGTGTTAACATTGCTTGTATACCAAAAAAAGGTATCTAAGGAAAACATTCAAAGCTAGTTGTAATGCTAAATGATGTTATTATGAAAAAAACAAAAATTGATAGATAAGAGTGATATTGCAAAATGGAAAATTTTGAAGTTGCGTTTACTTTGACAGGCTGACTCAAAAGTTGCACTTACTCTGAAAAGTAACTTTTTGCAAAACTTAAATATTGTAAATCTAGTTTTGACTTGTATGATTTTTCACTCTATAATTAAATAACATTGATATTGTTAAATTATTGAAGAAGTAGGAGAAATTAAATGGCACCAAGAAAAAAACCTATCGAGCCTGTTGACATAACGACTGAAAAAGCTCTTTTAGGCTGTATATTGAAAAATGCAGATGTTAGCGAAAAAGCTATTCCTAAATTAACAGCAGATATGTTTGCTGACAACAAGCATCAATCAATTTTTGCTGCATGCAAAAAAGTCCATGAATCTGGTGTACCAATTGATGCTTTTGTAATTAACACGCAATTGATGAACGATAGGACCGAATTTCCAGGAGCTATTGATTACCTTATCAATTTAATGAAAAATATAATAGACGTTACAAACTGGGAGTCTTATGTTAATACTTTAGTCAAAAATGCAAAATTACAACAAATTATAGATGCAGGTAATGCCCTTATTCAAGTTGGGCATACTTCTGAGACTGTAGATGAAGCATCTAGTAGAGTTTCAGACATTTTTATTGGAGTATCAGGTACTGAGACAAAGGATGAAGGGATACGGCCTATAAGCAGTTTAATAATAAAATATGGTGCTAAATATGAAAAGGCCAGGAAAGATAAGGATCTATTTAAGGGATTATACACGGGATTTGATAATTTTGATGAAGTAACTAATGGTCTTTTAAAAAGTGCAGTTTATGTTCTTGCTGCAAGACCTGGAGTTGGTAAGACCGCTTTTGCTTTAAATATAGTTGCAAATATAATAGAAAGAGAAAGAAAAGATGAAAAGAAGCAAAAGCCAGAAGAAAAGAGCGTAATGGCCTTTTTTTGTTTAGAAATGTCTAGTGAAGATTTGATTCATAGATTAGTAAGTATTTGTTCTCAACTTCCTCTTGAACAAATAAAAAGAGCGACGGTGCCTGATTCAGATTTGCAAAAATTCTTATATGCATCTGAAGTTTTAGAGAATTCAAAGTTATATCTAGATACAACTGCAGCTATTTCTCCTGGGGAAATTTTAGCACGATGTCAAAAAATCAAAAAGGAGAATAAAGAAAAATTAGATTTGGTGGTAATTGACTATTTACAATTACTTTCTCTAAGTGAAAGTGGCAAAAGTTCAGGTAGCATAACACAAGATGTCACTAGAATAAGTAGGGCAATAAAAATGCTTGCCATGAAACTAGAGGTACCGGTAATTGCATTGTCGCAAATGTCTAGAAAAATCGATGATCCTAATCGTGAAGATAAAACCCCAAAACTTTCAGATTTAAGAGAATCTGGAGCTATTGAGCAAGATGCTGACGTTGTCTTTTTCTTAAGTCCTGGAAGAAAGCCTAAGTTTAAGGATGGAAAACCAGAGCCAGGCACTATAAAATTGAATATTGAAAAAAATAGACATGGAGAAAGGACTGGAATTGTATATTATTGGTATAATCAAACTGTTACATTTAAAGAGGCACCTGAAGCAGAGCAAAGGTTTTTTGACACAATGAGTGGAGAAGTGAAAGGTAAGGGTAAAGGTAAATTTATAAAAAAAGAGGATTCAGTTGAGTCTGAAGAAATTGAAAATCCTGATGGTTTAGGATATTAACAAAAATAAATTGTGTTAAGATTAAATTATAATAGTTGAATTAAGGTAGTAGAATGAAAAAGTCTTATCAAGAAAAAGTAACAAAACAAACAAAGTATAAAATTAGCTTTAGAGACAAATTGAAAAAAGAGCTAAAAGGTTTTACAGCTAAATCATTTTTTATTAAAACTGCAATTATTATAATTTCAGCTTTAGTAATTGCTATATTAGCTTTGTTGATGCAAATAACATTAGGCCAAGGTAAATATAGTGATATATCAGAAATTTTTGATTCAAAGACAATACTTTATGTTTTAAATACTACCGTTATATTGACTATCATGTTATCAACTTTGTATTTTTACACTAGGTTTAGTCAAAAGGGAAAAGATTCAATAAAAAATTTATGGATACTAGTTATATGTGTAAGTAGTACATTTTTATTGTCCATACTTTTTAGTCTTCTAATTAATGTTTATATAGCACCAATAGCATTGGTAGCAATGTTAATAGCAACGTTGCTAGACAAGAAAAATGGGATTGTTGCTAGTGTTTTAACTTCTCAAACATACTTTTTTATTTATTTGTTAACGGTTGGGCATGATAATGTCATTCATAGTTTAGCAGCCCTTTTATCCTCAATGGTTGCTTCTATTTTTTTGGTAATGACTCTAGAAAAGTCAAAAACAAGATTTAATTATATTATAACTTCTTTGTTTGTCGGCCTTGTTGTAATGTTTATACCTATGATAATCAATTTGCTTAGCTATATTGGTAACCATGCTTTGAGTAGAGAAATTTTTATGGGTGGAATGTGGTCATTGCTTTCAGTAATTTTATCTGTTGCGTTGTACACTTTATTTCTTCCTATACTCGAGAGAATATTCAAAATTAGCACAACATTTAGGATGGCAGAATTAACTTCTTTGGCAAATCCTCTTTTAAAAAAATTGTCTAAAGAAGCTCCAGGTACATTTAATCATAGTTTAGTTGTCGGAAGCCTAGTAGAGCTTTGTGCAGATGCAATTGGAGAAGATACACAACTTGCAAAGGCTGCAGCATATTATCATGACATAGGGAAAATTGAAAATCCAGATTATTATGGTGAAAACCAAAAAGGATATAATCCTCATGACGATGTTATTCCTGAAGTTAGTGTTTCAATGATAATTAATCATACCATTGCTGGTTACGAGATTTTAAAAGAAGCCAAAATGCCACAAGTTATTGTTGATGTAACACGAGAGCATCATGGTACCACGCCAGTAAATTACTTTTTATATAAGGCTCAAGGCTACACTGAAGATCACGTTGATTCAACTGAATTTAGATATCAAGGTCCTAAGCCTAGCACAAAAATAGCTGCTATAATTATGATAGTAGATACAGTTGAAGCTGCAAGTCGTGCAATGGCTGGTTCTTTTAGTGATACTAGAGAGTTTAAAAAATTTATAAATAAATTGATTAAGGAAAAAGTCGACCAAGATCAATTTAGCGAATGCGATTTAACTTTTAATGATTTACAAATAATTGAAGATGTTTTAGTAGAGGCGATTCCTTCAATGTTTCACGTAAGAATTAAGTATGTTAAACCCGGTGAGAGCAGTGATGATGATACAAATGTTGTTGAAGAAAGAAAAGATTATATTGCTAAAGAAGAAAGCAATGGTTGAAAAGAAGAATAAGCTTTCATGATAAATTTATTTGTTGATAAAAAATATAAAAAACTAATAAGGCATGCAGTTAACTGTGTGCTTTTGCATTTTTCTATCAAGAAAAAAGATATAGATATTGAAATAGGTTTTTTATCTGTAGAAGATATGAAAAATTTAAATTTAACGTCAAGAGGTATAGATAAAGTCACCGATGTTTTGTCTTTTCCTGCGATAGAAGGGGTTTTTTATGGCAAAAACTTTGATATTGATCAAATTAAAGAAGAACCTTTTGTGTCTATTAATCCAGAAAATGGTGCTTTGATTTTGGGAGAAATATATATATGTTTAGATATTGCAAAAGAGCAAGCTGCGTTGTACGAACATAGCCTAGAAAGAGAGTTATCTTTTTTAACTGTACATGGAGTTTTACATTTATTAGGTTTTGATCATGTAAGCAAAGAAGAAGAAAAAGAAATGATATTATTGCAAAAAGAAATAATGAAAATGATAGGGTTTTAATATTAGGAGAAAAATGGAATTTAAATGTGGCTATATAGCAATTATAGGGCGACCAAATGTTGGTAAATCCACTTTGATTAATAATATGGTAGGACAAAAAGTGGCTATAGTAACTTGGAAACCTCAAACTACTAGAAATAGGCTTTTAGGTATTGTAAACAAAGACAATGCGCAGATAATACTAATTGATACACCTGGCATACATAAGCCAGCAAATCAACTAGGAAAATATATGCAAAAGGCTGTAAATGCAGCATTAGCAGGTGTTGATGGTGTTCTATATGTCTTTGATGCGGAAAAGAATATAATTGAAGATGATATAATGATGCTAGAAAGAGTGTCAAAAGAATCACCCGTTATTGTTCTATTAAACAAAATGGATAGAGTAACTCCTGAAAAAATTGCAGAAATGATAAAAGAGCTACATATAAAATTCCCAAATATCCAAGCAATTATCCCAACTGCTGCTATAAAAGGTAAAAATCTCGATATGGTTTTTGACGAAATTTTAAAAGTTTTACCAATTGGAGAAAGGCATTTTGATGAGGATTATTATACAGACCAGCCAACTAGATTTTTGGCAGCAGAAATTGTTAGGGAGAAAGCTTTCAGGGTGTTAGATAAAGAAATTCCTTATGGTATTGCAGTTGTTGTAAATGCATTCAAGGAAAAAAACAATATAATTCATATTGATGCAGACGTGGTTGTTCAAAAAGATAGCCACAAAGGAATTGTATTAGGCAAGGGCGGCGAAACAATTAAAAAAATTGGTACATATGCAAGGCAAGATTTAGAAGAAATACTTGGACAACAAGTGTTTTTAAAACTCTTTGTTAAAGTTAGAGAGGAGTGGAGAGATTCGAAAAACTTTTTAAAAGACTTTGGCTATGATTCCGGCGATTTATAAAAGTTTAGGATGCTATATGATTCTAGTGATTTATAAGAATTTAGGATACCATAGATTCTGGTAATTTATAGAGTTTAGGTATTATATGATTTTGGCGATTTATAGAGTTTAGGATACTAATATAAGAAGTAGGGGAGTAAAAACTAGATGCAAACGAACATAAAAGGTTTATGTGTTAAGGCTATAGATTATGGAGAGACAGGGAAAATATTGACTATTATTTCCTTTGGTAGTGGGAAGATCGTGGCTTCAATTTCTGGTGTAAAAAGTCCAAAGTCTAAATTAAAAATGAGTGCAATGCCATTAGCATATGGCGAATATACGATATATTCAAAAGGAAAATATTGCAAAGTTATTAGTGCTACATTAGAAGATAGTTTTTTTAATTGTTGGAATGATTTTGAGAAATATTCAGCTTCGCAAATTGTATTAGAGTTATTAGACAAGGTTAGTTATGATAATCAAAATGTTGACAAAGAATTAAGCTTTGCACTTAATGCTATAAGTTTGATTAATTATACAGCAACAACCCCTCTAATTTTTGTAATATGGTTTATTTTAAAAATATTTGCTTGTGTCGGCATTGATTTTGTCGATTATGACATTGATAAAAAAATGAAAGGATTGTTTGAGTCTATACAAGCTATGGAAGTTGATACAATTGATTCAGTTGATATTGCAGAAGAAAGTTTAAGTAGTATCTTAAATGTTTTATCTATGATAATTAACAATGCATTAGACATTAAAATAACCTCAGTTGGTTTACGTGATAAGACAATAGCCTTTGAAAGAAAAGTTAACAAAAATATTACCCCAAATAAACATGGAGACAAAGATTAAGTATTTCTAAAGTTTATATTGGTAAAAAATTCATATCTGAGTTTGATATAAGTCAAAACCCTGGAGACAAAGATTAAGTATTTCTAAAGTTTATATTGGTAAAAAAGCTTGATATAAGTCAAAACCCTGGAGACAAAGATTAAGTATTTCTACAGTTCATATTGGTACAAAATTCATATCTGAGTTTGATATAAGTCAATATAATAATGAGGGATAGGTCTTTTTTTAATTTAAAAGTCTAAAAAACAAGTTAAACAGCTCAATTTGCTTGCGAATATTAGCTAATTTCAATATAATAAGCATAGTCTAATAATACGATATAATACATCAATTAAAAAATAAATATATATAAGGAGAAAATTATGACGAAAAAATTTGTATATCTTTTTAAAGAAGCAGACAGTAGCGATAGAGCTAAGTTTGGAGGCAAAGGTGCAAATCTTGCTGAAATGACAAAGTTGGGTTTACCTGTACCACAAGGTTTTATCATTACCACAGAAGCTTGCACACAATATTATGCTGATGGTGAAAAAATAAATGACAGCATAGTAAAAGAAATTTTTGATACTTTGGAAAAGCTAGAAAAACAAGAAGGAAAACGTTTTGGTGATATAGCAAATCCATTTTTAGTTTCTGTACGTAGCGGAGCAAGAGCCTCGATGCCTGGTATGATGGATACTATCTTAAATCTAGGACTAAATGATGCTACCGTTGAAGGGCTAGCTAAATTAACAAATAATGTTCGTTTTGCATATGATAGTTATCGTAGATTTATTCAAATGTATTCAGACGTTGTTTGTGGTGTAGAAAGAGCTGGATTTGAAGCTATAATTGAACAAATGAAAAAAGACAGGAAAGTTGAACGTGACGATCAATTAAATGCTGAAGATATGCAAAAGATGGTTCAAAAATTTAAAGCATATTTTAAAACTACAAAAGGATATGATTTTCCGCAAGATCCAAGAGCACAATTAATTGGTTCAGTCGAAGCTGTTTTCCGTAGCTGGAATAATGCTAGAGCAATTTCATATCGTAGAATGAACAATATCCCTGCAGAATGGGGTACAGCTGTTAATGTTCAATCAATGGTATTTGGAAATATGGGAGAAACCTCAGGTACTGGTGTTGCTTTTACAAGAAATCCATCAACTGGTGAAAATAAACTTTATGGTGAATACTTGATGAATGCACAAGGTGAAGACGTTGTTGCTGGTATTCGTACACCATTCCCAATTTCTCATTTAGAAGAAGACAATAAAGAAATTTATGATCAATTTGTAGATATTGCAGAAAGATTAGAAAATCATTTTAGAGATATGCAAGATCTTGAGTTTACAATCGAGCGTGGAAAACTATACATGCTCCAAACAAGAAATGGCAAAAGAACTGCAACTGCAGCAATTAATATTGCAATTGATTTAGTTAAAGAAGGATTAGCTACTGAAGAAGAAGCTCTACTAAAAATTGAGCCAAAACAATTAGATGATTTACTACATCCAACATTTGTACCTTCAGCTTTAGCTAGTGCTAAACCTATTGCACAAGGTTTACCAGCATCTCCTGGTGGAGCAAGTGGTAAAATTTCATTTACAGCAGAAGATGCAAAGAAAAGAGCTCAAGCTGGCGAAAAGGTTTTACTAGTTAGACTTGAGACTTCTCCAGAAGATATTGAAGGAATGCATGCAGCAGAAGGTATTTTGACAGGTAGAGGCGGACTAACATCACACGCAGCGGTTGTTGCACGTGGTATGGGCAAATGTTGTGTATCTGGTGTTGGTGCATTGGTTATTGATGAAGGAAAACAAACTTTGACAGTAAATGGTAAAGTATATGGTGTTAACGATGTTTTATCAATTGATGGGAGTTCTGGCTATGTTTATGAAGGTGCCCTTAAAACACAACAACCAGATATCACAGGAAATTTTGCGACTGTAATGGAATGGGCTAATAAATATCGCACATTGAAAGTTAGAGCAAATGCAGATAATCCTAAAGATGCAAGTGTAGGATATGAATATGGTGCAGAAGGAATCGGTCTATGTAGAACAGAGCATATGTTCTTTGATGCAAATAGAATAAATACAATGCGCCAAATGATTTTATCTAAAACAGTCGAGCAAAGAGAAGAAGCTTTAGCAAAACTACTTCCAATGCAAAGAGAAGACTTTAAAGGAATTTATAGAGCTTTACATGGTAATCCTGTAACAATCAGATTTTTAGATCCACCACTACATGAGTTTTTACCTAATAATGAAGCAGATATCGTCACTGTAGCAAAAGAACTTAAGATTTCAGTTAATGAGCTTAAAGAAGCAATTGAAAACTTGACTGAACTTAACCCAATGTTAGGTCATAGGGGATGTCGTTTAGCTATAACTTATCCAGAAATATATGCAATGCAAACAAGAGCTGTTCTAGAAGCTGCAATAGCAGTAAGTGAAGAAGGCGAAGCAATTGAAGCAGAAATTATGATACCACTTGTATCTGATATTAAAGAACTTCAATATGTGAAAAAAGTCGTTGTAGATACTGCAGAGAAAGTCTTTGCAGAAAAGGGAAAGAGAGTTAAGTATCAAGTTGGCACAATGATTGAACTTCCAAGAGCTGCTTTGACTGCAGATGCAATCGCTAAAGAAGCTGAGTTTTTCTCTTTTGGTACAAATGATTTAACACAAACAACATTTGGATTTAGCAGAGATGATGCAAATAAATTCTTACCAGACTATTATGGAAAGCAAATTTTTGCAAGAGATCCATTTGAAGGATTAGATTTTATCGGTGTTGGTGAACTTGTAAAAATAGCGGTAGAAAAAGGAAAATCAACACGTAAAAATATAAAACTTGGTATTTGTGGAGAACACGGTGGAGATCCAGCAACTATTGATTTTTGTCACAATGTTGGCTTAGACTATGTTTCCTGCTCGCCATTTAGAGTTCCAATAGCAATACTAGCAGCAGCACATGCAGCAATTAATGCAAAAAAAGCAAAGAAAAAACAATAGTTTTTAACCTTCGAGCATAAAAACTAAAATGGCAAAGTGGTTCGATTTTGAATCACTTTGTTCTTTTTAGCATGTTGAAACATATTGCATTTTTATAATTTGCGATTTAATTTTAAATATTCAAAATTCATAGTTTTATATAAATGTCAGTTTAGAAATATACGTAAATATGGTAAAATATATAAGAAGCTTAAGATAATTGTAGGTGCTTAAGATTTTGGAGGAAAATGAAAGAAAAGTATTTAGATTTTGAAAAAAATTTTTTGAGTCCATATGCACAAAGGAGTTATGAAACAAAAGGTAGAGTTATTAAAGTTGCAGAATGTCCAATGCGTACGGAATTCCAAAGAGATCGAGATAGAATCATACACTCTAAGGCTTTTAGACGTTTGAAACATAAAACACAAGTTTTTGTTTCGCCTTCATCTGATCATTTTAGAACTAGATTAACACATACTTTAGAAGTTACTCAAATTGCAAGGACCATTAGTAGATGTTTGTGTTTAAATGAAGACCTTACAGAAGCAATAGCTTTAGGACATGATTTAGGGCACACTCCATTTGGTCATACAGGAGAGCGCGTTTTAAATGATATAACTGGTCATTTTAGACACAATGAGCAAAGCTTAAGAGTAGTTGAATTACTAGAAGATGATGGTAAGGGATTGAATTTAACATGGGAAGTTAGAGATGGAATTTTAAATCATTCTGGTCCAAATCAACCCTCAACTTTAGAAGGCGCGGTTGTAAGGATTTCAGATAGAATTGCTTACTTAAATCACGATGTTGATGATGCAATTACTGCAGGTATAATAAAAGAATCAGACATATCTCAAGAAATAGAGGAGGTTTTAGGGAAAGGAAAAGGTGTCAAAATAAATACAATTGTAAATGATATAATTCAAAACTCCGTAGGAAAAGATGAAATTATTATGTCTGAAACTTGTCATGAAGCTATGCAAAATTTAAGAGCCTTTATGTTTGATAGAGTATACGGTGCCATGAGTGCAAAAATAGAGGAAACAAAGGCGAGAAGATTGCTTGAAACCTTATTTTCATTTTATGAAAAAAATGATTTAGAAGTTCCTTCAGTTTATAAGAAAAACTCAAATGACCCAAAAAGATATATTACTGACTATATTGCACAAATGTCAGATAATTATGCTATAAAAATGTTCGAAAAATATTTTATGCCACAAAATTGGGATCAAGGGAATTAGAGTATTTTAATGTTTTATTCAATAAAAACTTAATTTTTATAGAAATTACATTATCATAATGTTGGGAAACGGTGTGAGGATATATGAAAATAGATAAAGTATTAAATGATGTTCAAAATCAAATTGTTCAAGATACAGAAGGCGTTGTCTTAGTTTTGGCTGGAGCAGGTTCTGGAAAAACTAGAGTTCTTACACATAGAGTTGCATATCTAGTAGAAGAAAAGCTTGTTCCTTCACATAATATTCTGGCAATCACATTTACCAACAAAGCAACTAATGAGATGAAATTAAGACTAGATAAACAACTAGGTGAAGATCATAAAGTTTTTGTTTCAACCTTTCACTCGCTTTGTGCATATATTTTGAGAAATGATATTACAAATTTAGGATACGCTAGAAATACTTTCACTATATATGATGAAACTGATCAAAAAAGAGTCATCAAAAGAATTTTAACGACATTAGGCTATGATGGTGATATTACTGAAAAAGAAGCTCTTAGAGAAATTGCGACTGCAAAACAATTAGGACTTACCCCCGATCAATATTATGTATTTATAAAAGGTCAAAACAAAAAAGCAGATAAAATTTATAAAATATATAGTGCATATGAATTGCATTTGATGAATGATAATTGTTTAGATTTTGATGATTTACTGTTGAAAACAAAAGCCCTCTTTGAAAATTTTCCCGATATTTTAGAAAGATATCAAGATTGGTTTAGATATATTCATGTTGATGAGTTTCAAGATACAAATCCAGTTCAATTTAGAATAATTGAATTATTACAAGGAAAGCACAAAAACCTTTTTGTAGTTGGAGATGATGATCAAAGTATATATGGTTGGCGTGGTGCAGAAATAGATAATATTTTAGATTTTGATAAACATTTTGAAAATGTAAAAATTTATAAATTAGAACAAAATTATAGATCAACTAAGCCCATAATAGATGTTGCTAACAATATAATCAAAAACAATGTACATAGGAGAGAAAAGGTTTTATTTACAGAGCAAAAAGGTGGTGCTGAAGTTCTTTTTAATGGTTTGTTTAGCGATAAAGAAGAAGCTCGTTGGGTAGTAGATAGAATTTCTAATTTAAAATTTAAATATGGATATAGAAATAGTGATTTTGCAATTTTAGTTAGAAAAAGTAGTATTTCTAGAAATTTTGAAGATGCTTTAAATCAGTATACAATGCCATACAAATTAATGGGTGGGACAAGATTTCTTGATAGGGCTGAAATTAAAGATGTTGCAAGTTATTTAAATGTTTTGCATAATCCACAAGATGGGCAGTCTTTGATTAGAGCGATGAGGACACCTAGTAAAGGAATAGGGGAAGTTACTATCACTAAAATGCTAGATTATGCTGACAAATATAATAGAGCAAATAATGCGAATATTACTTTACATGATATTGTTTTTGGAATAGACAATGAGCATGCAGAGGCGATATCATCAAGAGTTGCAAATAAAGTTTTAGAATTTAAAATGATGCTCATGGATATGCAAGATAAAAAATTAGAAGAAGGTATTAGCTTAGACTCACTTGTAAAGTTTGTTATAGAACGTGCAAAGTTTAAAGAAGCTCTTTTATCTTCCTCTAGCGAAGAAGACATATCAAGATGGGAAAATATTCAAGAATTTATAGTGTTAGTTAGAGAATTAATTGCAAATAAAACAATAGTTACATTAGATGATTTAATACAAAGATTAAGTCTAGTTCCTGAAAATAAAGATGAACTTACTGATCTTGATCAGGTAACGATAGCCACTGTTCATGCAGTTAAGGGCTTGGAGTTCAAGGTTGTTTTCATCGTTGCTTGCGAAACAAATGTTTTTCCTTCAGTCTTG
Organism: Clostridiales bacterium; assembly: GCA_012800525.1. GTDB lineage: Bacteria > Bacillota > Clostridia > Christensenellales > DTU072 > JAAZJD01. Next base: position 124,549 of record JAAZJD010000021.1, on the reverse strand, counting down.
AGTGTTGAAGAAGGCCGTTTAGAAGAAGAAAGACGTTTGATGTATGTCGCTGCAACAAGAGCAAAAGAGCGTTTGCTAATTACATGGGCCGGCTCTAGGTGGGGATTTAGTGGAATGGAAAGGGCTACCCCCTCAAGGTTTGTTTTAGAGGCTCAAAATAGAGTGATAATTGAAAGCCATTTTGCTGTTGAAGAAGAAGGTATGGAATTGCCAACAACACTGATGGAAAATAGAGCAAAACAAATCATTGCGCAAGTAAAAAGTGCACCCAAAATAGCAGACAAGGAAAAACTAGGGAAGTATGCAAAAGGCGTTAGGGTCAAACATAGACTATATGGTGAAGGTGAAATAATTTTAATAACTGGATCAGACTCTGCCCCTCTTTTAACTATAGATTTTGGAGATTTTGGAATCAAAAAGTTTGATGCTTTAGTTGCAAAGCTTGACATTATTTAATTTTTTTGAAAGGTGAGAGTCATTATTTTATGAATAGAATGAAAGAACTAGTCGAAATTCTAAATAGATATGCATATGAATATTATGTATTAGATAATCCTAGTGTTTCGGATGCTGAGTTTGACAAACTATATGATGAGCTTGTTTTGTTAGAAAAAGCTGAAGGCATGGTATTGCCTGACTCACCAACTCAAAGAGTAGGTGGTTCCCCTCTTTCTGGTTTTACGCAACATAAACATAGACAAAGATTGTATTCACTAGACAAAGCACAGTCATTAGATGAACTTGAAGCATTTTTTACAAGAATTGAAAAGGAAGTAGGCTATTTGCCAAAATTTGCTTTAGAGCATAAATACGATGGATTAACAATCTCTTTAACATATGAAAATGGTTTTTTAGTCTCTGCAGCAACAAGAGGAAATGGTCAAGTTGGTGAGGATGTTACTAATCAGATAAAAACAATTAAAACAATACCGCTATCTATCAAATTTAAAGGCGTTATTGAAATACAAGGAGAGGGAATAATGAAATTGTCTTCTCTTGAGTTATACAATAAAACATATAATGAACCTTTGAAAAATGCTAGAAATGCCGCAGCTGGAGCCATAAGAAATTTAGATCCCAAAGAAACTGCTAAAAGAAATTTAGACTTTTTTGCATATAATGTGGGTTATTATGATGGAATTAAGTTTGAGACGCAAGAAGATATAAGAAACTTTTTAATAAAGGAAGGTTTTTTAGTTGGTAATGAGTTTTCATTAGTTGACGATATCGAAATAGCAGAACAAAAATTAGACAAAATTGATATGAGCAAGGATGGTTTAGATTTTTTAATTGATGGTGCAGTCTTTAAGGTTAATGATTTGAATTTAAGAGAAATGTTAGGTTATACTCAAAAGTTTCCTAAGTGGGCTATTGCATATAAATTTAAAGCTGAAGAAGTTGTTACAGTGCTAAAAGAAGTTGTTTGGCAAGTATCTAGAACTGGTAAAATTAACCCCCTTGCAATTTTAGAGCCAGTAGAACTTGCAGGTGCTACTATTCGAAGGGCAACACTAAATAATATTGATGATATACGAAAGAAAGAAATAAAAATCGGAAGCAGTGTTATATTGAGGCGTAGCAATGATGTTATTCCAGAAATTTTAGGAGTGCATTCTCATAGCAAAGACAGTAAATCTATTGACCCACCTGCTTTTTGTCCTTCATGTGGAACGCCTGTAAGGCGGGAGGGAGCTTTTTATTTTTGTGATAATACACAAGCTTGTGCACCAATTATTATAGATAAAATTGTTCATTTTGCATCAAAGGAAGGAATGGATATTGAAGGTTTATCAGAAAAAACCGCTGAGCAATTATTTAATGATTTCAAAATTAATAGGGTTGATAAAATATATGAATTAACAAAAGAAAAACTTCTTACTCTTGAAGGGTTTAGAGATAAAAAAGCACAAAATTTAATAGATGCTATTGAAAAGTCTAAACATACAACTCTTGCTAGACTTATATACGCACTTGGAATACCAACGATTGGTCTAAAGGCTTCAGGTGAACTTGAAAAAACTTTTGTTACTTTAGATAATTTGTTAATTGCAACGGAAGAACAAATTCAGTCCATACCAGATTTTGGACAAATTATGGCAAGTTCTGTGATTTCATTTTTCAACGATGAAGAAAATAAAAATCTAATAAAATCCTTATTAAATCATGGAATTGTTATTAAAAAAACAGAAACACCAAGTGGAAAACTAACTGGGAAAGTAGTTGTTTTCACAGGTTCTATGAAGCATTTCTCACGTGGTGAGGCAACAAAACTTGTCAAATCTTTAGGTGCAGAGGTAGCTTCAAGTGTTTCGAAAAATGTCAATTTAGTAGTGTATGGCGAAGATGCTGGAAGTAAGTTTGAAAAAGCAAAAAGTTTAGGAATAGAGTTGATAGATGAGACAAGCTTTTTAGATTTAGTTAGTGATAAAAAGGATGAATTAATAAGTGCAAATACTGATGCAATCAAAATAGAAGAAAACATTTCAAATAAGGAAGTTAGTGAGTTTTCTCAATTAAGTTTTTTTGATGAATTTTAAATAAAATTAGCTATTTCATGCTATTTCCGTGGTTTTAAATTGATTTTTGAGCAAATTTTAGCAAATTGGGGATAACTCAAATATTTTTGTTAAATATGCTTGCTAAATATGTTAATATGTAGTTGCATATAATTATTATATAAAATAATATCGTTACTAAAGGAAAAAATGAGGCAAGGAAAATTAAGTAGCTCTGAATTAAAAAAGAATGTTTTAGAGGTAATAAAGCATAGACGTCCAGAAATAATTTCTGGGGCAGCACTTGGTGAAGATTGTGCTGAATTTTCTGGAAGTGGAAAATTTTTAATTTCAACTGATCCAATTACTGGGAAAACTGCAAACTTAGGCTCATTAGCTATAAAGGTTGCCTCAAATGATGTTATCGCTTCAGGCGGAGAACCATTTTTAGCAATGTTAACTATTATTGCACCAATTACAGCTAAACCGAGTGATATAAAGATAGTTATGGAAGATGCTGAAGCGGAAGCTGCAAAAATGAACCTAGAAATCGCAGGAGGTCATACTGAATTTTCTGACTCAGTGAATAGGATGATCGCAAGTTGTACAGTTATTGGAAAGACGAATAAACATATAACTGCAACAAATCCTAAAATTGGTGACAGCATAGTTGTTACTAAAGATGTAGGGCTTGAAGGAATCAACATTATTGTAGAAAATTTATCAGATGAATTAGGCTTATCTATAGAAGAAATTGAAGAGGCTAAAAATTACTCAAATAGTTTGAGTATATTAGAGGAAGGTAGAATTTGTCGTGACTTTAATGTTGGCTCAATGCATGATATTACAGAAGGCGGAATCTTTGGTGCTATAAGTGAAGTTTGTGAGGGGGCAGGGGTTGGTGCAGAATTGTATGTTGAAAAAATTCCTGTGACCAAACTTTCAAAAAAAGTAGCTGATAAAATAGGGATAGATATATATAAATTGTTATCTAGTGGTTCGCTTTTAGTTACAACTTCCAGTCCAAGCGAGTTAATTGAATTGCTTAGCAAAGCGAAAATTAAAGCAACTGAAGTTGGTGTAATAACTGGGAAGCTACCTTATGCAGTTTATTCGAATGGAACTAAAAAATTGTTAAAAGTTTGTCCAGATGAACTTTTTAATGTATAGAAGGGGACCGATATGTCAAAAAATACAATTAAGCACTATAGTATGACAGGTTATGGTAAGGGCGTTTGTGAAGACAACGGTCTAAAAATTACTGTGGAAATGAAATCTGTAAATCATAGATTTTTAGATTTATCGATAAGAACTCCCAAAAATTATATGTTTGCAGAAGATATGATTAGAAATAAAGTTAAAGAACATGTGTTTAGAGGACACCTTGATATTTTTGTCAATGTTGATGATTGTAGAGATAAGCACTCTACTCTTTTGCTTGATGAAAATTTAGCTAAAGAATATTTGAGAGTTAGTAAGGAATTGGAAGTTTTAGGCTATTGTCAGGATATGAGTGTATCAACCCTACTTAGCATGCCAGAGATATTGCGGCCAGCCTACATTGATGAAGATGAAAAATTGCTTGAAGCTTTGATATTAGATGCAACATCTCAAGCTGTTAAAAATATGCAAAAGATGAGATTAAAAGAAGGAACAAACTTAGTAAAAGATTTGTTATATAAAATTCATTCTTTACAAGAATTGGTTAGTAAAATTAAAGAGTATGCAAGTGTAATTAGTGAAGATTATAAAAAATCTTTATCAAGTAAGCTTGCAGAAGCTTTGAAAGAAGAGGCAATTAGTCCAAGTAGAATTGAAGCTGAAATTACATTGTTTGTAGATAAAGCAAGCATAGATGAAGAAACGACAAGACTTGAAAGCCATTTAAATCAGTATATAGAGACTTTTTTATTGCCAGGTCCAATTGGGAAAAAACTTGATTTTTTAACGCAAGAAACACATAGAGAGATTAATACTATTGCAAGTAAAAGTGTAGATATAAAAATAACAAGAATTGCACTAACAGCGAAAAATATTATTGAAGCTATTAGAGAACAAGTTCAAAATTTAGAATAAAATATGGAGAAGAGAATGGCTAAGTCAGGAATATTGTTTGTTATTTCAGGACCAAGCGGAGCCGGCAAGGGCACTGTAAGAGGAAAAGTTATGGAAAGAGAAGTAGGATTAGCTTTTTCTGTTTCTGCTACAACAAGAGTGCCAAGACCTGGTGAAATTGATGGCTTGCATTATCATTTTATCACTAAAGAAGAATTTGAAAAAATGATAGAAAATGGAGATTTTATTGAGTATGTTGCAAAGTTTCAAAATTACTACGGCACGCCAAAAGCACAAGTTGAGTCATTGCTTGCAGACGGGAAAGACGTTTTGCTTGAAATTGAAACAATTGGAGCAAATAATGTTAGAAGAATGTTCCCAGATGCAGTTATGATATTTATCACACCCTCTACTTTTGAAGAACTTGAGCGTAGACTTTTATATAGAGGCACAGAAAGTGAAAAACTTCAAAAATTGAGACTAAGGATAGCCAAGAAAGAATATAAATCCATGAGAAGATATGATTATATTGCTATTAATGATGATTTAGATCAATGTGTAAGTTTGATATGTTCAATAATTAAAGCTGAAAGGGCTAAGCGTTCTCGAAATAAAGATATTGTAGAACAGTTTAACCAAATTAAATAAAGTTATAAATTTATAAGGAGGAAAAGCGTTATGATGATCGACCCACCAATTGATAAGTTAATAAAAAAAGCACCTTGCAGGTATGCTTTAGTTGTCGCTTTAACTAAAAGGACAAATGAAATTATTGAATCTGAACCTGCTGAATATTTGGCATCTGGATTAAAACCAGTGTCTTATGTTGCTAGAGAAATATATAACGACAAAGTTAAAATTATTTTGTAATATACCCATACTTTTTTATAGTAGGAGGTATGGTTTATGAAAAAGACAGTGGTATTAGGTGTAACAGGCTGTATTGCAGCTTATAAAGCTTGCGAGATTGTTTCGTCTCTAAAAAAGTTAAATTATGATGTTAGGGTGATTATGACTCAAAATGCAACTGAGTTTGTTTCGCCATTAACTTTTGAAACTTTATCAAATAACAAAGTTGTAGTTTCTACATTTGAAAAAAATAGAGAATTTAATGTAGAGCACATTAGTTATGCAAAGCTTGCAGATATTTTTGTAGTTGCTCCAGCAACTGCAAATGTTATTTCTAAAATTGCCGATGGTATTGCTGATGATATGTTAACCACAACAATTATGGCAACAAAAGCTTTAAAAATAATTTGTCCTGCAATGAACACAGCGATGTATGAAAATCCATTATTCCAACAAAATTTAAAAAAGCTTAAAGACTTAGGTTATCTAATTATTGAGCCGGAAAGCGGGCCTTTAGCTTGTGGCGATATAGGAAAGGGTCGTCTAGCTGATCCTCAAGATATTGTTGCTGAAATAGATAAAAGATTAACTCCTAATCCAGATTACAGAGGGAAAACAATATTAATAACAGCTGGAGCAACAGAAGAAGCTATTGATAGTGTGCGGTTTATTACAAATCATTCGTCTGGGAAAATGGGGATTTCGATAGCAAAAGCTGCCTTAGCTAGGGGAGCAAAAGTTATATTAATTCACGGAAGAGTAAGCGAAATGCTTCCAGACTTAAGCTCAAATATCTATGTTAAATCGACAGAAGATATGTATAAAGAGGTAATAAAAAATCTTGATAAATGTGATATTGTCATAAAAGCAGCAGCGCCGTCGGATTATAAGGTTAAAAATTTTAGCAAAGAAAAGATAAAGGCAACAAATATTAATATAGAACTTGAAAAAAATATTGATATAGCTGCAGAAGTTGGCAAACGAAAAGATAATAAAAAACTAATTATTTTCGCTGCAGAAACATCCGATTTGCTTAAACATGCGAAAAATAAACTGAATTCTAAAAATGCAGATTTAGTTGTTGCCAATGATGTTTTAGCTGAAGGTGCAGGTTTTAATGTTGATACTAATATTGTCACATTAATTAAGCCAAATGGGGATATTATTTCTCTAGAAAAAATGTTAAAAACAAAATTAGCTGATGTTTTATTAGATAATATTCTGCTGCTTGACTAACAAATTAAGTATTTAAATATCATAATATATGGTTTTAACATATAGATTTATGTGCAATTATTTTCTTATGAAAAACTTTAAAGTAAACTAGCAAAAGGTATAACAAGTATGATTTATAATGTAATAGTAGATATAAGTGCTGATCCTATAGATAGACCTTTTTACTACAAGTCAAATTTAAATCTTAATATTGGAGATAGAGTTTTGGTCCCTTTTGGAAATAGAAAAATAGAGGGATTTGTTTTAAGCAAAGAAGAAAATTTACCAGAAGTCAGCTATGAAATAAAAGAAGTAATTAGCAAATTAGATGATTTTAGTTGTGTGTCACATGAATTTATTGAACTTGCAAATTACATGAGCAAAAAAAATATTAGATATATTGATAGCTTTAGATTGTTTATGCCAACAGGGGTTAGGAAAGGTACAGCTAGAGCAAAAAAGGTAAACTATTTATTATTTAATCAAACACATACTTTAGACTCCGCTTTAGCTTTTGTTTTAGAAAGAGCTAGTGTACAACGTGATATCATAAGAAAAATGCATGATGAAATAGAGGCTTTAGAAAGTGATATTAACAAAGAGTTTTCTCCTGCAGCTGTCAAGGCGCTTTTAGAAAAAAGAATTTTAATTCGAGAGACAAGAATTGAGAATAGAGTCCCTATTGCAATGAAAAGGGAAGCTAAAGAGGTTACTTTAACTGACGATCAGAAATATGTAGTTAAGCAGATTTTAGGCTCTAAAAAGGATCAATTCTTAATTCACGGTGTTACTGGTTCTGGTAAAACACAGGTTTATATTTCATTAATTGAACATTATTTAAATAAAGGGAAAACGGCAATTATTTTAGTTCCTGAAATATCTTTGACTCCTCAAATGCTTGGAATTTTTAGAGCAAAATTTGGAGATAAAGTAGGCATGCTTCATAGTAAGTTAAATCCTGGTGAAAGACATGATGAGTGGCAAAGAATTAGAAAAGGCGAGTCTACAGTAGTGCTAGGACCAAGAAGTGCTATTTTTGCGCCTATAAAAAATGTTGGCATAATTATCATAGATGAAGAGCATGACCAAAGCTATATATCAGAATCAAATCCTAGATATTTTACAATTGATATAGCAAAATTTAGAGCTAGATATAATGGAGCAAAGCTTGTTTTAGGCAGTGCAACCCCATCGGTAGAAACATATAAATTAGCTGAAGAAGATGGGGAATATGTTTTACTTGAAATGCCTAAGAGAATAAATGAAAGTGAATTGCCTGAGATTGAAATTGTCGATATGCGCATAGAAAGAAAACAAGGAAATACCACTTTATTAAGCAAGCCACTTATCGCAGCCATGCTAGATACGCTAAAGAAAAAAGAGCAAACTATTTTGTTTTTAAATAGAAGAGGGTATTCATCGTATATAAGTTGTCAAGATTGCGGTTATATTGCAAAATGCCCATCTTGTGATGTTTCATTAACATATCATAAATATCCAGAATTATTAAGTTGTCACTATTGTGGCGCTCAGTATAAAACGATCAAAAAATGTCCGATGTGCGGAAAAAACAATCTTAAAGATGGTAGGATTGGTACAGAACAAGTTGTTGACATGATCAAAAAGGTTTTTCCTGAAGCAAGAGTACTAAGATTAGATAATGACACAACAACGAAAAAAGATTCATATAGTAAAATTCTTTCAGCTTTTAATAGAAAAGAAGCAGATATTTTAGTCGGTACACAAATGGTGGTAAAAGGACATGATTTTCCTGATGTTACTTTGGTTGGTATCCTAGATGCAGATATCTCCTTATATGTTTCAAACTATAAGGCAAATGAAAAAACGTTTCAACTTATTACTCAAGTTGCAGGTAGAGCTGGAAGAGAACAAAAAAAGGGAAAGGTTTATTTGCAAACATTGAATCCCGCTCATCCCTTATATGCAGTTGCTTGTAGTTATGATTATAAAAAATTTTACTATAGAGAAAAAAACATAAGAAAACAAGCATATTTCCCCCCATATTCTAGAATTATAAAAATAATGTGCACAAGTGAAAAAGAGCATACAGCTGTTAGCAAATCTAGAATAATTTTTAAGCAAGTAAATGATGCTTTAGATGGGAAGCCTGGCGTTATTAGAATAAAACATATGCATTCAAGTATTAAAAAATTAAAAAATAGATATCAGTATCAAGTAATGATATTTGTTTTTGAAGAACAAGCTGATGAATATATGCAAACTATTTATGAAATAGTAAATAATAATTCAACTGGCGATGCCAGTGTGTTTATAGAAGTAAATCCACAAGATTAAAATTAGAAAATATAAGAGGAAGAAATGAGTACAAGAGAAATAATAAAGGAAGGAAATATAATTTTACGGCTTAAAGCTGATGAAGTTAAAGTATTTGATAATGAGTTGCATACTTTGTTAGATGATATGTATGAAACAATGATTAAGGCACAAGGAGTTGGGCTTGCTGCACCTCAAATAGGCATTAGTAAAAGAGTTATTATTGTTTCAACAAATCCTGAGGAAAGGATTGAAGTTATTAATCCTGAGATAGTAAAGTTTTCAGGTATGCAAGTTGGTCTAGAAGGTTGTCTATCTGTAGATCCATCAAAAAACGGCAATGTAAAACGTCCATTAAAAGTTACAGTTAAAGGTTATGATAGAGAGGGCAATAAAATTTTAGTTAAAGCAAAAGATTTTACTGCAAGGGCATTGTGTCATGAGATTGATCATTTAAATGGAGTTTTGTTTATAGATAAACTTGAACCTAATATCGAATAAAAAATTAAGGGCAAATAAGGAGAATTAATGTGAGAGTAATATTTTTAGGAACGCCAGATTTTGGAATCCCAGCATTAAAAAATATATTAAATAGCAACCATGAGCTTGTTGCTGTCGTTTCACAACCAGATAGGGTAAATGCCAGAAACAATAAGGTTATTTATTCTCCAGTAAAGCAATTTGCAATCGATAACAATTTATTGTTGTATCAATTCGAAAATATTTCAAAAGAAGGTGTCAACATATTATTGTCACTTAATGCAGATATCATGGTAACAGCTGCATATGGTCAAATATTATCAAGGGAGATATTAGATATTTGTCCTTATGGCGTAATTAATATACATGCATCAATTTTGCCAAAATATAGAGGCTCTTCACCAATACAGGCTGCTTTATTAAACGGAGATGATGAGATTGGTGTAACAATTATGCAAACAGAGTTAGAGGTTGATGCTGGAGACATTATTAAAATAATGAAATATCCTTTGAAGGGATATGAAAATGCTGGTGAATGTTTTGATATATTATCAAATCTTGGAGGAAAAGCCGTAGTTGAAGCATTAGATGAAATTGTAGAAGGTAGAGCAAAATATATTAAACAAGATCACAGTAAAGCAACATTTACTAAAAAACTAAAAAAACAAGATGGCCAACTTAATTTTGCATCTAATGCAAATAGTATTATTAATCAAATTAGAGCTTTTAGTCCTTGGCCATCTGCATATATTTTTACTTCTAGAGAGAGGCTTATAGTTCACAAAGCAAATATAATTAAAAATGATGTTTCGGGTAAAATAGGAGAAGTTTTGGTATCCCAAAATGAGCTTATTATCAAATGTAAAGATTATGCACTTTCCATCGAAGAAGTTCAAGGCGAAGGTGCAAAAAGGATGGATATAGCAAGTTATCTTAGAGGTAAGCCAATAGAGAAAGGCTCAGTTATAACGTATGTTTTAGAGAGCAAATAATGAGCGAGTTTTATAATAGTTATCTAGTTTTACAGCAAATTTTAGAAGATGGCGCATATGCAAATATAGCACTATCAAAACAAGATTTTGAAAATCAGTCAAAGGTTACAGTTATTACATATGGTGTGCTTGAAAATTATTTTTTAATTAATAAAATTTTAAAGCATCTCATAAAAAAAGAGCCTGACAACAAAGTTAAAATAATATTACAGATAGGAGTATTTTCCATATTAAATTTAAAAACTCCAAATTATGTTGTTGTAAATGAATGTGTTAATCTAGTAAAAAAAATTAATCAAAAAAGTGCTGCTGGTTTTGTTAATGCAGTTTTAAAGAAAGTTTGCAATAAAGAGTATAAAGTAGATGAAAATGACCCAGAAAGCTTATACAATATTCCATTATGGTTATATAAAAAAATTAAAACACAATATCCCTTACATTATAAAGATATTTTAAAAAAATCAAATGATAACACTTTGGAATTTAGGCTAAGGCACAATTTGGAAGAAAGTGATATCTTTGATAAACAAGAGGTAGATAACTTTCTTTCATGGCTTGAAGATGCAATATTAAAAAAAGAAGTTAGAAAATTAGCATGTGGATATAGTGGCAAAATAGATGATTTTTTAAAGAAGGGATTTGAAAAAGGTTTTGCAACGGCTCAATCTCATGGTTCAATATTAATTTGCAAGCTTTTTGGCAATGTGGAGGGGGCATATATTTTAGATGCATGTGCAGCTCCTGGAGGCAAGTCTATTTATTTAGCAGAGCACGGAGCAAAAATAGATGCTTTAGAAATTCATGAACATAGAGTTGAATTGATTAAAGCCTATGCTAAGAGGATGAAAGTTAATATTAATACATTTTTAGAAGACAGCACTATAGAAAATACGATTAGAAATGATTTGTATGATGCTGTCTTAGTTGATGCACCATGTTCCGGACTTGGTGTCTTAAATAAAAGGCAAGATATAGCTTTAAACATAAAAGAAAGTGACATAACTGCCTTATCAAATATTCAGTTTCAATTAATATCAAATTGTGCAAATTATGTAAAAAAAGATGGTTTTTTAATATATTCAACTTGTACTTTTTTGAGAGAAGAGAATGAAGGTATTATTGAAAGGTTTTTAAAGCAAAATGCTAATTTTGAACTTTGTAATATAACACCTATTGATTGTGAAAAAGATAACCATTTAGATGATTTTCGTTTTTTAAAGTTATTGCCTAATATTAATTCTAATGAAGGTTTTTTTGCAGCAAAACTTGTTAAAATTTGTTAATTTTGTAAGCTGATAATTTTCGATAGCATCTAGAAAAGTATAGAAAATTTTAGTATAATAAAAATGATAGAATTTAGGAGAGAACTTAATGCTTAGTTTACAAGATTTGACTTATGCGGAACTACAAAAAGAAGTAACAGATAGAGGATTTCCTATATTTAGAGCTAAACAGCTACTTGAAATGTCAACTCAATATAAGCGATGGGAAGAAGTTTCTAATTTACCATCTGATTTAATTGAAAGTTTTAAAAAAGATTATTTAGATACATCTTTGACATTGCTAGGTTTTGTTACAGGTCAGGATAAGACAAAAAAATATTTATTTAAAACCCATGATGATCATCTTATAGAAAGTGTTTATCTTGTAAATAGTTATGGATGCACTGTATGTATTTCGACCCAAATTGGTTGTCGAATGGGTTGTTCTTTTTGTGCTAGTGGTAAATATGGGCTTGAAAGAAATTTAACCGCTGGTGAAATGTTATCACAAGTTTTATCTATTAATAGGCTTAATAAAACAAAAGATAGGCGAGGAATTGCTAATATCGTTTTAATGGGAAGCGGGGAGCCTCTAGATAATTATGAGAATGTTGAAAAATTTTTAAAATTAGTTTCTTCAGAAGATGGAATAAATATTAGTCGCCGAAATATAACAATATCTACTTGTGGGTTAGCTGATAAAATAATAATGCTAGCAAACTCAAATCTTGGTATTAATCTATCAATATCATTGCACTCAAGTTCTGATGATGAAAGAAAAAAAATTATGCCAGTTTCTAAAAAATTTGGTATTGCAGATATCTTATCTGCAAGTGAATATTATTTTGATAAAACAGGTAGAAGAGTTACTTATGAGTATGCTTTAATTCCAGGAAAAAACTCCTCTGAAACAGATGCGCATGCTCTTGGTTCGTTGCTTGCTGAAAAAAGTGCCCACGTTAATCTTATTAAAGCCAATCCGATAGATGGTAATGAGCATATTCATATTGAAAATAAAGATATTGTCAAGTTTATGAAAATAGTCTCATCATATGGGGTCAACATAACGTTAAGAAAAAGCTTGGGCGAAGATATAGAGGGGGCTTGTGGACAACTCAAAAGAAAATATTTAGGGGATAATGTTGCGTTAGAGCAATTAAAACCTTGTTATTAATTTTAGGTAATATATGAAAAAAACATTTCTTGGAAAAATTTCTAAAAAAAAGGCAGATCGATTTGAAGTTATGTTTGAAGATAAAATTTTCAAAGGCCGCCCTAGAGGAAGAATTAAGTTAATAGATAACTTATATGTCGGTGATAATGTCGAGTTTACCATCGAGGATTCGTTTGCAAATATAGAAAAAATTCTTCCAAGAACCAATTCTTTGATAAGACCAAACGTATCAAATATTGATAAAGCTTTAATTGTTATTGCAAAAGAGCCAGAACCAGATTTTTTATTAGTTGATAAGATGATAATTAATTGTTATGCAAATGGTATTGAGCCAATTATTTGCTTCAACAAAGCAGATTTGATTGTGAAAGAGGAAATTGATAGATTATTATTACCTTATAAAAAGTTTATGAAATGTATAACAATTTCTGCCACTGAAAAAGACAACCTTGATGAATTAAAAGATGTATTTAAAGAGGGTGTTACTTGTTTAGCTGGACAAAGTGCTGTTGGCAAAACAACCATATTGAATTCAATCTTAGACTTAGATCTTAGAACAGCTAAGTTATCTGAAAAAATTAGTAGAGGCAAGCATACAACTAGGCATGTAGAAATATATAAAGTGCTAGGTGGAATGGTCATGGATACAGCTGGATTTAGCGTGCTAACGTTAGTTGATAAAGAGCCAAATCTATTAAAAGATTTCTATCACGAATTTTTAGAGATTCAAAATAGATGTAGATTTTCTTCTTGTTTACATATAAATGAGCCAGATTGTGCGGTAATCCAAGCTTATGAAGATGGTAAAATCGATTCAGGTAGATATAATCGCTATTTGCAAATTTATAAAGAAGTTAAAACTGCATACGATGAAAAATTTATATAAATATGCTATTTAATTTTGTTGTTATGAGAAGCTTGCATGAGATTAGAAATAGAGTGATTCAAGATGAATATATGAAACTAATGTTGCTAACCATTTACACTGGTTAAATTCAAGCAACATTATTATAAGAGGGTGTAATGAATAAAAAAATATTAATAGCTCCTTCAATTTTGGCTGGAGATTTTGTAAATATGGAAAGGAGCGTGAGACTACTGTCAGAGTGGGGTGCAGATTTGGTTCATTGTGATGTGATGGACGGTGTTTATGTTCCAAATATTACCTTTGGCATGCCTATGATACGTGCTATAAAAAAAATAACTACTCTCCCATTGGATGTTCATTTAATGATTACAAAACCTGAACGATATGTTGAAGAGTTTGCAGATGCAGGAGCTGATATTATTACCTTTCATCCAGAAGCAAGTAAAAATCCTATTGAAACTATCTCTTTAATTAAAGCTAAAGGGAAAAAAGCAGGCATTGTTATTAATGCTAAAGTCCCGATTGAGCCATATTTATATTTGCTAGATTATATTGATATGATTTTAATTATGAGCGTTAACGCAGGTTATGGAGGACAAAAGTTTATTCCAGATTCATTAGATAAAGTCAAAATTGCAAAAAAATATATTGACGAAAATAAATTGAACGTTGATATTCAAATAGATGGTGGAATAACTGAAGATAATGTCGCTTTAGCCAAAGAATCTGGTGCAAATGTGATAGTTGCTGGTAGTGCAGTATATAAGGCAAATAATCCTAAAAAAACAATTGAAAACTTGAGAAAATAACTATTAAATAGTTGCTATAGCTACAAAATTTATATACTAATAAAAAAGACCACTCTCAAAGTGGTCTTTGTTTTTTGTAAATTTTAGGTGTTATTATATATTAGCGTTTTTTCTTTCAGTACGCATACATCTTGTGCAAATATATTTTCCACCTTCGCCTGCTGCGGAATCTTTAACTTTGTGAAGATTTGCACTCCAACTTTTTCTAGTTTTAATATTACTGTGGCTAACTTTGTTTCCACTCATTGGGCCTTTCCCACATACACTACATTTTCTTGCCATAAGGTAACACCTCCTTTCATTTGCTATAGTATTATATCTAGTATTTTCTAAGATTGCAACAAAATTATTGATATCCGATTAATAAAAAGTAAGTGTGCCAAATGGTAAAATATTTAATAACTTGGCATATATGATGGCTGGTATTACTAAAAGTAATAACGATTATGGTAATCTTAAGAATAGTTGATTTTAATTAACATTTAATATATATTAAAGAATACATAGGAGTTCTGTTCATGGCACTAAATACTTCAAACATTTATGGAAATATTACCATTTATGATAATGTTATTTTTAAAATTGTAGGTAGTACTGCATTGAAGTGTTATGGTGTATCTAGCCTTGTTTCGCGTAGAATTTCCGATAGTCTTCTCTCATTATTTGGGAAAGAATCAATTAGTAAAGGTGTAAAAGTTCTTACAAGTGAAAATAAAATATATATCGAAATATATGTAATATTAAAAGATGGAGTTAATAAAGAGGCTGTAATTGATAGTCTAAAATCGTCAATTACCTATAATGTTGAATACATTACAGGTATGATTGTTAAGTCTGTTAACGTCCATGTTGTAGGTGTTCGCTTGTAACATAAAATAGTTATGATTATAAGTTTAAAGGCAGAAAAACTAAGAGATATTTTTGTTGGTGCAACAAAAAATCTTAGCAACAATAAGGCATTAGTTGATAGTTTAAATGTTTATCCTGTTCCAGATGGCGATACAGGAACAAATATGTATTTAACTATGAAGACTACTGTCAATGAGCTTAATTCTGTCAAAAATCCAACAATGATAGAGATGTGTGAGGCTCTAACTCGTGGGGCATTGAAGGGTGCTAGAGGAAATAGCGGTGTTATTTTATCACAAATTTTAAAAGGAATGGCTTCTGTATTTGCTGAAGCAAATGAAATCACAACAAGAACATTTACTAGAGCTTTAAAAAATGGTTCCAAAGTAGCATATGATGTTGTTACAAAGCCCCAAGAAGGGACAATTTTAACAGTCATTAGACTTGTTTCAAATTATGCATATAGAATTTCAGCAAGGAAAAATAATTTTATTGACTATTTCGAAGCAATTTTAAAACATGGTGAAGAAGTTTTAGCTAACACTCCAAATCAGCTTCCTGTTTTAAAAAAGGCAGGAGTAGTTGATGCTGGTGGAAAAGGCTTGTTAGTTTTATTGTATGGAATGTATAACGAGCTTGCAGGGATTCCTCAAGATGAAATACAAGAAGAAGTAATTGAGTTTGCTGATGATTCGGTTTTAGAAGTTGAAAACATCGAAGATATAAAGTATGCATATTGTACAGAATATTTTGTAATTAATTTGTTTAAAAAGACCACTATGGCAGATCTTGATAAATTGCGTGTAAATCTTGAAAAAATTGGAGATTGCGTAATGGTTGCAGGTGACCTTAGTATGATAAAGGTTCATGTTCATACTAATAATCCAGACATTGCTTTGACTCATGCATTAAAACTTGGCGAAATTCATCATCCTAAAATTGAAAATATGCTTGAACAACATAGAGAGATTGTTAAAAAGAAACAAATGCAAATTGAAGAAGAAGCACAACAAGAGGAGCTTGAAGCTGGAATCGTTGCTATTTGTAATGGTGAGGGAATTAGCAATATATTTAAAGAGCTAGGTGCTAATAAGATAATACCTGGTGGTCAAACAATGAATCCAAGTGTTGAAGATATTGCTGAAGCAGTAGATAAATTAAATGCAAAAACTGTCTATATCTTGCCAAATAACAGCAATATTGTTTTAGCTGCAGAACAGGCAAGGGCTATTGTTAAGAAAAATTTAATAGTTATTCCTTCAAAAAATATTCCTCAAGGCATAGCTGCTGCGATGAATATTGATGTGTCATTAGAACCTGAAGCTAACATTGAAATGACAAGAAGAGTTATGGGTGCTGTACGTGCAGGACAGGTTACAAAATCAGTTAAGAAAACAGAATTAGATGGGTTTGATTTAGAAGTAGGAGACCATATTGCATTAGATAGAACTTTGGTATCTAAGGGTACAGATTTAGAGACAGTAACACTCGATTTGATTGATAAGTTGATTTCAGCAGATAAAGAAAATAGTACCACGATTAGCTTATACTATGGGGAAGGAATGACTAGAGAAGATACACAAGGTATACAAGATAAACTTGCTGAGAAATATCCATTTTTTGATATTATGGTTTATGAAGGTGGCCAACAGCACTATCATTTTTATGTTTCTGTAGAATAATTATTTTACAACTTTATTATTGATATTTGATTTTAGAAGGTTATGAAACAAGGTTTGTCAATGACTAAAGATTTTAATTTAAGTGATGTAAAAGGCGTAGGACCAGTAACTGAAAAAAAGTTAAATGATTTAGGCATCACATCTCTTAGTGATTTGGTTAATTTTTTACCTTGCCGATATGTTGATTTAGATGCACCTACATTTTTAGATAAAGTAGAAGATGGCGATTATGTGCTTTTAAAGCTTTATATTACTTCCATATCAAAGCCCTATAAAATTAGAGGTAGTTTGTTGGTAAGAGCCAATGGAAAAACTGATAAAGGTGAAAATGTTAAATTATCTTGGTTCAATGCTTCATATGTTTATAAAACTTTAGAGGCAAACGAATTTATACGGGTTTTTGGTAAAATTTCAATAGAAAAAGGATATCAACTTGTTAATCCGAAATTTGAGAAATTTCAAGAAAATTTTACTAAGTT
Source organism: Clostridiales bacterium (assembly GCA_012800525.1). GTDB lineage: Bacteria > Bacillota > Clostridia > Christensenellales > DTU072 > JAAZJD01. The sequence continues at coordinate 107,045 of JAAZJD010000021.1, read as the reverse complement.
TACTGGAATTTCTGCAATATATCCTTTAAGGAGAAGTATTCCGCAGCAAACATATGCAGCAATTGTAAGTGATGCATTAAAAAAGTCAAACTTAAAGGGCTTTATCCCAAAAGAAGTTGAAAAAGAGTTCAATTTAATGGAATATGAAAATGCTTTAAATTTTGTTCATATGCCAGAAAGCATTGAACAAGGAAAACATGCAAGTATAAGGATAGAGCTTGATGAAATAGTAAAAAAAGCCTGTGCATATAAAGCATTAAATTTGGATAAAAGTCGACAAAATGTCTACAATGTAGAAATAGGTGACTTAGAACCATTAATTTCTTCTTTGACCTTCAAATTAAATGAATCTCAAGAAAAAGCTGTATGCAAAATAATTAGTTTGCTAAAATCAAAAAAACCTCTTAATGCACTTTTAGCTGGAGATGTGGGAAGTGGAAAGACAGTTGTCAGCTTAATAAGTGCATATTTTGCGATATTATCTGGGTTTCAAGTTGCTTTTATCGCTCCAACAGAAGTGCTTGCTATTCAGCACTATAATAATTTTGTCAATTTATTAGATCATTTTCAAATAAATGTTTCACTGTTGACCTCAAATGTTTTATTGTCGAAAAAAAAGAAAATACTAAAAGAATTAAAAGAGGGGCAAATTGATATCATCATTGGCACTCACTCATTATTATCTGAGTCTGTGAAGTTTAAAAAACTTTCTTTAGTTATCATAGATGAGCAGCATAGATTTGGTGTTTCGCAAAGAAATATGCTTATTACAAAGTCTAAAAATACCGATATATTAATGTTGTCTGCCACTCCAATCCCAAGATCACTCCGATTTATCATGCTTGGAGAGATTGATTATATTCAAATTGAAAATAGATTTTCAAAAAGCAGAGTTAAAACTCGAATAGTGCCTATTGAAAAATCAAGTGATATGTATAAATACATAGTAGAAAGATGTAGAGAAGGAGCACAAGCATTTTTTATTGCTCCTAAAATTTATGACTGTGAAGGCATAGAAACTGCAAATGTAGATAGACTATATAAGGAGTTAAATGAAAAAATTGGAAAGGAAGTAAAGCTAGGATATTTGCACGGCAAATTATCTTTATCACAAAAACAATCAATACTAGAAGATTTTCATAGTAATAAAATTTCGATTTTAATAAGCACTACCGTTGTTGAAGTTGGAATAGATGTGCCCAATGCAAATTTAATGGTAATATTTGACGCTGATAGATTTGGACTTGCTACTCTTCATCAGTTAAGGGGGCGAATTGGTCGAGATGGCAAAGAGTCATATTGCTTTTTATTAGCTAAAAATGAAGATAATGAAAGATTAGAAATGTTTAGTAAAATGGAAAGTGGAATGGAAATTGCAGAGTACGATTTTAAAGCAAGAGGACCAGGAGCTTGGTATGGACAAGAGCAAAGTGGTTATTTTTCTTCAGCTTTTAGTTTGCCAATAAGTTATATTGAAAATATTGGAGAAATAGTAGCAAGTATAGATGTCAAAACTATGCGTTATGAACTTTTAGCATATGCCTTAAGTCATAATTTAGATAAAGTTTCAATAACTTAAAACACTCGATAACTTTTCCGATATTCAAGCATATGTTATTTTAGATATTAATAGCTTGATATTATTTTTAATATAATGTTAAAATTTAACATATAATTTGTTTTATGAATAGGGAGGTTTTCATGGATTTTTTAAAATTAAAGACATTTGATAATAAAGAAATGACAGTTTGTGTATGGGATGAAGTAAAGGATCCTATTGCTGGAATTGTTATCAATCATGGGATGTGTGAGCATCCTGAACGTTATGATAGATTTGCTGAGTTTTTAAATGAAAATGGCTATATTGTTTTAGCTGGTAATCATAGAGCACATAAATATAATGTTGACGGAGAGAAAGCTTTAGTAGATGGAGATAGTTTTCAACAAACTTTGCAAGACATTAGAGTAGTTGTTGAATATACTAATGAAAAATATGGGGTTCCAGTTGTTATGTTAGGACATAGTTATGGAAGTTTCCTTTCACAAAGATTCATTGAAACTAACAGCAAGATGCTTAAAGGTTGTGTTCTAGTTGGAACTGCTTATATGAAAGCAAATGGAAATCCTCTTTTGGTTGGATTTGTGGGTCTAATAAAACTCCTAGCTGGTAAAAATAAGCCCGCAAAGTTTATAGACAAACTTTCTTTTAGCTCATATAACAAAGGTTTTGAATCTGAAGGAGAATTTGCTTGGTTATCGAGAGATCCAAATGAAGTACAAAAATATAGAGATGACGAATATTGTGGTTATGTACAATCAAATGGTTTCTATTTTTATTTCTTAAATGGCTTGAGAGGATTATACAAAAAGGATGCTAAAAAAATCGACAAAAACTTTCCAATATTGATTACTTTTGGAAGTGATGATCCAGTTTCTAGCAAAGGAAAACTAGCATATAAATTAAAAGATTTTTATGTTAATAAACTAGGAATGAAAAAAGTTTCCTTGAAAGAATATCCAGGAGCACGCCATGAAATTTTAAATGAGACTAATAAACAAGAGGTTTATGGAGACATTTTGGATTATATAAATAGTTTGTTTGATATAAAAAGCGAGAAATAAATGATTAGATTAAAAACTAATATCAAAATAATTATACTAATTGTTGTTTTGCTACTTTTCACTTTAGCATTAATTTCTTGTCAACCTGGAACGCAAATTAAAGAATCAAAAACAGTTGAGATAAATAATGAGGAAGATTTTAAAGCTTTGCTTGCAAATAATATAGGTGAGGATTATTCGTTATACACTTACGAAATCAAGTCCGATTTAGATTTTACTAGTGAAGATTGGAAACCAATTGCTGCAGGTGCTGGAGATTTTTTAATGGGCACAATTGATGGAAAAAATCATACCATTAAATATAAAATTGAATGTGAGGCACAAAAAACATCAGAAGATCTTATAGATGTTGAAAATTTAGACGATAACGCATATTATTCTTTAATCGCAAAGGCTAAAAATTTAAAAATAAAAAATTTAAAAATAGAAGCTAGCATATCTTATGAAACTTGTGCAAATATTTCATATGCATCAAGCCTAATTGGTCATGCTGTTGATAGTGTCGTAATTTCTAATGTATCGGTAGAAGGCAATATTTTGAACAAAATACCAAATTTAGCAAAACATAATTATGACATTGAAGAAGAGCCGCTTGAAAAGTTAACAGATTATGAAGGTCATACCACACAATATGTGGGTGGAGTTGTAGGTTATGGGTTTGATAATATTAGTTTCAATAATGTAAAATCAAGTATCAATATTGATACACAAAAGTCGAGTAATGGATTTGCAAAAAATATGTTTGTTGGCGGCATAGTGGCTTATGTTCGGTCTACAATCCTTACTAACGGAGCAAATAAAAATTCAATTAGTAATAGTGAATATAGTGGTGACATCAATGCAACTGGAATGAATGTTTTTCTAGGTGGCGCTAGTGGATATTCTGAAAATTTAAATGTTTCGCAATTTAATTTAAAAAGTTCGAATCTCAATGTATATTTTGTAAAGAAATTAAATTTGGGTGGCATTGTAGGACAAGCAATTAGAAGTGATATTAGCGAGTCTATAGTAATGCAGGAAGTAAATTTAGAGTCTAATAAGATTACCGATTCCCTTAATGCCATAATTGACAGTAGCGCAATTGAGGCTGCTAGTATTGGTGGTGCAGTGGGTTATTTAGAAGATAATTCGGGAATTAATGATTGCTCAATAGATTTAAACATAATTGTTGTAGAGGGCAAAAAATACTATATCGGCGGTCTTGTGGGTGAACTAGCAGATTCTGCAATTAAAGATTGTGTCGTAAAAGGCAATTTGATGGTTTCTAAAAATGTAAACTTAAAAGATTATGTTTTTGATTTTTCAGGTACAAATGCAGAAAAATCAAAGGGAATTTTAAATAGAGTTTTAAATTCTTCAGGCATTGTTGGTAGAGTAGGTTATAAAGCAAGTTTTAATAATATAGCAACTCAGTTTGTCGCTTTTAGAAATTCATGTGCAGAAAAACACGACGATATGAAAAACTTCAGTGTTGAAGAAGATGTGCTTGTAGGTGATCCAAATTTAGAAAATTATTTAAAAGGAAAAGGATATTTTCCATATAGTGATTTTATTGATAAAGTATTACAACAAGAGCAAAGTGAAAGCCAAAAAAAGGATAAGATTGTGTCTTGCTCAGTATTTTTCAAAATCGTTTCGGAAGAAGTTAATTATAGTTTAGATAGTTCAGTGTATGAAGATTTAAAAGATAATCCTGCTGTTGTGGAAATTATAGGTAGCTTAAATCCATTAGTGTTTGGCAATGCTTTAAGCAAAATAGATGCTGATACAAAGTTTGTAGAGTTAAAAGACACGATAGAGAGTAGAATTATTACAGAATAAAAGTAGGTAAGTTTATTTGAAAATGAGGGCTTTTAGCTGTTGTAATTGGCAAAATTTATTATTGTTTGAGGCGATTGAACATACATATCATTTTCTTTTAATTTTTAAAGAATTTGGTTTATAATTCTTATTAATATTTGTTAAATCAAAGAGGCAATAAAATGAAGATTACATACAAAGATAAAATTTATAATTATGATAAAGGGGTTATGTTTGCAGATATAGCAAGAGATTTATGCCCTGAAGATTTCCGCAGTATTTTAGCAGTAAAGGTTAACGAAGCATTAGTGGGTTTATATGCTCCAGTTGAAATTGATGCAACAATTGAATTTATTACTTATGAAGCGCCAGAAGGAAAGGATATATATAGACATAGTTCAGCTCATATTATGGCTCAAGCTGTTAAGAGATTATATCCAGATGTTAAAGTTGCTATAGGACCTGCAATTGAAAATGGATTTTATTATGATTTTGATTTTGTAAGTCCAATAAATAAAGATGATTTAGAAAACATTGAAAAGGAAATGGCTAAGATTATAAAAGCAAATTATCCTATAGTTAGACAAGAAATAACAAAAAAAGAAGCCTTAGAGATGTTTGAAAAACATAATGAAATATATAAAATTGATCTTATTGAGCATCTTCCAGCAGAAGAAACAATTTCTATATATAAACAAGATGATTTTATTGATTTATGTAAAGGTCCCCATGTCCCAGCTACAAGATATATAAAAGCATATAAATTGTTATCAGTTACAGGTGCGTATTGGCGTGGTGACGAGAAAAATAAAATGCTGACAAGAATATATGGAACTAGCTTTGACACAAAAGAGGCTTTAGAAGCTCACTTATTAGCTTTAGAGGAGGCAAGACAAAGCGACCACAATAAAATTGGTAGAGAACTTAGATATTTTATGACTGATGAAAATATTGGCCAAGGTTTACCTTTATTAATGCCAAAAGGAGCAAAACTCTTTCAAGTTTTAACTCGTTTTATAGAAGACACTGAAGCTAAAGAAGGATATGAACTTACTAAAACACCTTATTTAGCGAAAAGTAAATTGTATAAAATATCAAAGCACTGGGATCACTATAGAGATGGAATGTTTGTCATTGATAATGAAGACGAAAATGAAGTAATGGCTTTAAGGCCAATGACATGCCCATTCCAGTACACAATATATAACAATGGATTAAAATCTTATAGGGATTTGCCTATAAGATATGCTGAAACCTCTACTCTTTTTAGAAACGAATCTAGCGGTGAAATGCATGGCTTAATTAGAGTGCGTCAATTTACTATATCTGAGGCACATATTATTTGTATGCCATCACAACTTGAAGAAGAGTTTAAAAAGGTTTTAAACTTAGTTCACTATGTCTTAAAGAGCGTTGGTTTAGATGGTGATATTAGTTACAGGTTTTCTCGCTGGGATCCATCGGCAACTGAGAAGTATATAAATGACCCATCAAAATGGGAAGCTGCTGAAAATGAAATGGAAAAGATTTTAAAAGATTTAAATATTGAATATACAACAGGCATAGGTGAAGCCGCTTTTTATGGACCAAAATTAGATATCCAAATTAAAAATGTTTATGGAAAAGAAGATACTCTAGTAACGATTCAAGTTGATATGTTTTTAGCTGAAAACTTTGATATGACATATATTGATGAAGATGGGCAAAAGAAAAGACCATACATTATTCATAGGACATCAATTGGATGTTATGAAAGAACAATGGCTTTATTGTTAGAAAAATATAAAGGAGCAATGCCATTATGGCTTTCTCCAGAGCAAGTTAGAGTTATTAGTTTGACAGATAGAACAATTGAAAATGCTAAAGATGTTGAGAAACTTTTAAAAAAGGCAAACATTAGGGCAACTTCAGATACAAGAAATGAAAAAGTTGGATATAAAATTCGAGAAGCTCAACTTGAAAAAATACCGTATATGCTAATTATTGGCGATAAAGAAGTTGAAGCAGGAGTTGTAGCAGTTAGAAAAAGATCAAAAGGTGACATCGGTACCATGCCTCTAGATGAGTTTATTAATATACTGAAAGAAGAGATTGATAATAAAGTTTTATCATAAATTTTGCATTAAAATGAGTGTAGGAAAAGAACAAGTGAGGTAAGTTGTGGCAAAATCAAATAGAAAAACTAATGCAATCAATTTAATTTTAGGCTTAATTGCAATAATTTTTGGTATACTAATTAGTATTTTTAAATATAGTTATTTCTATTATATGTTATTAGGTCTTGGGGTGTTTTTCGTTGGCGTTGGCTCATATATTCTTGCTAAAAAACAATATACTTTAGGAATCCTTTTGATAATAGCAGGAGTCTTGCAGGTCTTTTTGACTGCTATTGGTTCTCTTTCTGAAATTACTTATATTATACTAGGGGCAGCAATTATTATTATTATCTCAGTATTGATGTTAGCAGATACGATTAGCAAAAAAGAAAAAGGATTTAAATTGACTTTAGCATATGGGATTTTAATATTTGGTCTATTGGCTGGTGCTGTTTTAATTTCAATTGCTTATTTTCATAAGGACTGGCTTTACATACTCTTTGGGATATCGTTTGCTATAGCAGGATTACTTACATTAGTAAAATCAATTTAGTGCATTTATTAGTTATAGACTTAACATTATAGATTTAAAAAAGTTGTTGTTACAAATTTTATTGACAATGTCATTATGATAATGTTATTATTTGCAAGAAGTAGAAAAATCTCACCAGATGTAATTGAGCAGAATGGTTCTAAAATTAAATAATAATCAATTTAGTATTTGATATTATAATTTTTGGTGAGATGTGTTAAAAGCACATTTTTTTATTTTAAAACAACTCTAGGAGGAAAGCATTATTAAAGAATTACCAATTAACTCTGAAATAAGGGCAAAAGAAGTTAGGCTAATTGATCCAAATGGTGAAATGTTGGGGATATTTAATGTTGATTATGCTTTAAATAAGGCATATGAGCAGAATTTAGATTTGGTACTTATATCACCAACAGCAAATCCACCTGTTGCTAAAATCATGGATTATAAAAAGTATCGCTATGATCAAATTAAAAAAGACAAAGAGGAAAGAAGAAAGCAAGCGCAAGCCTCTGTTCAATTGAGAGATATATGGCTTTCAGCAACAATTGATGTCGGCGATTTGAAAACCAAGGCTAAAAAAGGAAGAGAGTTTATAGAAAACGGTGATAAAGTTAGAGCTAGCATTAGAATGAGAGGACGTCAATTAGCTCATCCTGAAGCAGGATTTGAAGTTATGAATGACTTTTTTGATATATTATCAGATATTGCTGAAATCGAAAGTGCTCCAGTCCAACAAGGTCGTTCAATATATATGGTGCTTGCTCCAATATCAACAAAGCAAAAAAATAAAATAATATACTATAAGGAGAATAACTATGGGAAAACAAAAGTCACACAGTGCATCTAAGAAGCGTTTTAGTTTTACCGCTACAGGAAAAATTAAGAGAAGTAAACAAGGTAAAAATCATATTTTAACAAAAAAGACAACAAAGCGTAAGAGAGGTTTACGTCAAGGAGCATATGTTCATGAAACACAAGAAAAGACAGTATCAAATATGATTTATAGTCAAAAGTAGGAGGATGCAATTATGAGAATTAAAAGAGCAGTTAACGCAACTAAAAAACGTAGAAGTATATTAAAAAAAGCAAAAGGATATTTTGGAAGAAAAGGTACTAATTATAGAATAGCTCGCCAAGCTGTTATGAAATCGGGTCAATATGCATATGTTGGCAGAAGACTAAAGAAAAGAGATTTTAGAAAAATTTGGATTACAAGAATCAATGCAGCAGCAAGGATGAATGATTTGTCATATAGTAGGCTAATTCATGGATTAAAAGTAGCGGGAATCGAACTAAATAGAAAAGTTTTAGCAGATATAGCCGTTAATGATAGTGCAGCATTTACAGCGTTATGCGATAAAGCAAAAGCAGCTATATAAATAAATTTTAGATGTTTTTAAAACCTCCGAAAAGGAGGTTTTAATTTAAAAATGTATATTAAATCAAAAGACAATAAAAACTTAAAGCTATTACGTAGCCTTGGCAACAAAAAGTACAGATCAAAATTTGGTCTTTTTGTTGCTGAGGGAAATAACTTGCTTAAAGATTTTGAAAACATAGAAATTGAAAGTCTATTTATTAGAGAAAGTGATTATACAAAATATTCTCAAAATTATGCCAAATTGGCTGATATTACACATATTGTAGATGATGTAATTTTTAATACCCTTTCTGATACAGTAAATAGCAATGGTATTTGTGCTATCATCAGAAAACCCAAACCAAAAAAGATTGATTCAAATTTAGTTATAATATTAGATAACATTAGGGACCCTGGTAATTTGGGAACAATCTTTAGAACAGCAGTCGCTATGGGAGTTCAGGATTTCGTTTTAATTAACTGTGTAGATCCTTATTCTCCAAAGGTTGTTAGAGCATCTATGGGTGGAGTTTTTTATGCTAATATTGTAGAATGTAATATAGCTGATTTGTTTAAAATAGTCTCTAACTATAAACTTTGTGCTTTAGACATGAAAGGAGAGAATATATATGATTTTGAGCCTCCTAGAAATCTTGCTTTAGTTGTAGGCAGTGAAGCAGAGGGTTTAAGTTTAGAAATCAAAAAATATGTGTATAAATATTTGAGTATCCCAATGAAATCAGCATTAATTGAGAGTTTAAATGCAGCAGTTGCATGTTCAATAGCTGTAAGTACAATTTTAAATAATAAAAAATAAGGAGTTTTCATATGGCAGGTCATAGTAAGTGGTCAAACATTAAACATAAAAAAGGGAAAGCAGATGCCGCACGCGGTAATTTATTTACCAAAATCGGTAGAGAAATATCTGTCGCAGTTAAACAAGGCGGTGCTGATCCTGTCAGCAATTCTAGACTTAGAGATGTAATTGCCAAGGCAAAACAAGCAAATATGCCAAATGACAATATTAATCGTTCAATTAAAAAAGCTAGTGGTGAGTTAGACAACATCCATTATGAGGAAGTTGTATATGAAGGCTATGGCCCAAATGGAGTTGCTATCATAGTAGAAGCACTAACAGATAATAGAAATAGAACAGCCGGTGAAGTTCGCCATGCATTTGATAAACATGGTGGTTCTTTAGGGCAAACTGGTTGTGTTGGATATATGTTTAATAGAAAAGGTGTAATTGTTGCAGATAAAACAATGAGCGATGAAGATATGATGCTTTTAGCTTTGGAGATAGAAGCTGATGATATTGTAATCGATGATGAGGTTTATGAAATTTATGTAAGCCCTTCAGATGTTTTTGACAAAGCAGAACAACTAGAAAATGCAGGAGCAGTGATTTTAAATAAAGCAGTTGATATGGTTCCAGATAATTATATCACACCAGAAAATCAAGAAACTTTAGTTAAACTCATTAATGCTTTGGAAGACAGCGATGATGTTCAAAACGTTTATCATAATGCTGAACTTGAAGAAGAGGAAGAAGAGGAATAAAAATCCGTTTTAATTAGATAGAGGTAAGTTATGGAAAAAGAGATTAAAAATATATGTCAGCTTGCTAAAGATGCATCATATACATTTGCAAGAGTGGATACTAATTTAAAAAATAATCTTTTAAAAAACATAAAAAAACATATTGCTGATAGTGCTAAAAAAATTATAGAAGCAAATAAAAAAGATCTTGTTATTGCAAAAAATAATAATAGAGACGCAGCTTTTATCGATAGACTAGCCCTAAACGAAGAGAGAGTTTTACAAATGTGTAAAGGGATAGATGCTGTAATTGCTTTAGAAGATCCTGTTGGCAAAATAGTAAGCAGTTATGATCTTCCAAATGGTTTACATGTCGATAGAGTACGTTCACCTTTAGGTGTAATTGGTATTATTTTTGAAGCAAGACCAAATGTTGCTTTAGATGCAGCAATTTTATGTATCAAAAGCGGTAATGCTGTAGTTTTAAGAGGAAGTAGAGAAAGTATAAACAGTGTAGAAGCAATTGTCGATGCTATAAAATCAGCTTTAACTGAATTAAATATGGATACAGCATTAGTTAGTTTGATAAGTAGCTTAGATAGGCAAGCAACGATTGAAATGTTAAAGCAAGATAAATATATAGATATAGTTATTCCAAGAGGCGGCGAAGGTTTAAAAAAAGTTGTGCTTGAAAATGCTACAATGCCGGTGCTTGCTTCAGCTGGTGGAAATTGTCATATGTATATTGCTAAAAGCGCAGATATTGCTATGTCAAAAAGGGTTGTATATAATGCAAAAGTCAGTAGACCTGGGGTTTGCAATGCTCTTGAAACATTGTTGATTGACAAATCTATTGCAGCAAAAACATTAAAAGATTTTTGTGATATGTTAAAAGAAGCAGGTATTGAAATAAGGGTTTCAAAAGAAGCTAAAAAATATTGTGGATATGGAATAGAAATAACAGAAGATGAATATTATACCGAATACCATGCTCCGCAAATTAAAGTTATTATAGTCAATGGAATTGATGAGGCAATTTATCATATCAATAAATACAGTACAAATCATTCTGATTCAATAATGACGACTGATGAAAAAGAAATGGAGCAATTTGGAACTCAGGTTGATAGTGCAGCAGTTTATATCAATGCATCAACTAGGTTTACTGATGGGTTTGAATTAGGGCTTGGTGCCGAAATGGGAATTTCAACTCAGAAATTACATGTTAGAGGGCCTATTGGTATTGAAGAGTTAACTTCTATTAAATATGTCATAAGAGGAAATGGACATATAAGATAATAATATTGAGATTTAAGGAGAAAAAATGGCAAAAATAGCAGTACTTACAAGTGGTGGGGATGCTCCTGGAATGAATGCGACCATTAGGGCGGTTGTTAGAAGCGGTAGCTTTGCAGGGCATGAAATTTATGGTATTGAAAGAGGTTTTGATGGACTTTTGAATAGACAAATCAAAAGAATGGATTCGAGAAGTGTGTCTGATATTATCCAACGAGGCGGGACAATACTAAAGACAGCGAGAAGTGAGGAGTTCAATACAGAGGCAGGCGTAAAAAAAGCAGCAGAAATTTTGAAAGCTTTTAAAATAGATGGGCTCATTGTTATAGGCGGGGATGGTTCTTTCAAAGGTGCTAGAGATCTTGTTAACTTAGGAGGTATTTCTTGTGTAGGAATCCCATGCACAATTGATAATGATTTGTCGTATACTGATTATACAATTGGTTTTGATACAGCAACTAATACTGTTGTATCAGCAATAAATAACATTAGAGATACAATGACTTCACATGATAGAGCTTGTATTATAGAAGTTATGGGTAGAAAATGTGGAGATATTGCTTTATATGCGGGAATTGCATCAGGGGCAGAGAGTATTGTGGTACCAGAATTACCATTTGATTTAAAGACCATTACTGACAAAATGCGTACAAATAATATAAAAGGAAAAGCTTCTGATATTATTGTATTAGCAGAAGGGGTATGTAGTTGTGCGGATTTAAAGATTATGATACAAGAAGAAATAGATATTGTAATTAGAACAGTCAAATTAGGTTATATTCAACGTGGTGGTTCTCCTTCAATGGCTGATAGAGTTCTTGGGGCGCGCTTAGCAGAAAGAGCCGTTGCATTATTCGATAATGGTTATAAAGGTGGTCATTGTGTGGGTATCAAAGATAATAAAATTATCGCTTTATCAATTGATGAGGCTTTGTCTGCACCTTGTAAATTTAACAAAGAGTTATATGCCATAGCAAATAAACTATCTTTTTAATTTGAAAAAGATTGCGCGATGCTTTATTTAAAAAACTATTGATGTTTGGTATAATAAAGTCGATATAAATATTAAATGAAAAGGAGAAAAGTATGAAAAATTTAGTTGGAGCATGTATGTTTGGTCAATCAGGAGGACCAACTTCAGTTATTAATGCAAGTGCGGCTGGAGTTTTTATTCAAGCACTTAAAGAGAAGAATATTACAGCAGTTTATGGGCTAGCTCATGGAATCAAAGGCTTACTAGATGAAAACTTTTATGATATGAGCAAGGAAGATGCAAAGGAGTTGGAATTATTAAAGTATACCCCCTCTTCAGCTTTGGGTTCAGTGCGTTATAAGCTAGTTGATGAAAAGAAAGACGACACAGATTATAAAAGGATTTTAGAAGTTTTTAAAAAATACAATGTAAGGTATTTTTTCTATAACGGTGGCAATGATAGCATGGACACATGTAATAAAATTTCCAAATATTTACAAAAAGTTGGATATGATTGCAATATTATTGGTGTTCCCAAAACCATAGATAATGACTTGTTTGGGACTGATCACTGTCCAGGATATGCTTCTGCCGCAAAGTATGTTGCAACAACTTTAATGGAAATAAACTTAGATGCAAAAGTTTATGATAAAGGTCAAGTTTGTGTAGTAGAAATAATGGGTAGACATGCTGGTTGGCTTGCAGCTGCAAGTAAACTTGCTTCATACAAAGGTCTAGGTCCAGATCTTATCTATTTACCGGAAGTTCCTTTTTGTCTTGATAAATTTAAAAAGGATGTAAAGAAAGTTATGGATGCTAATGGTGGAAGTTGTATAGCATGTGTATCCGAGGGTATTCATGATAAAGATGGCAAGTTTATAGTGGAAAAATTATCTGAATCGAAAGCTAGAGATAGTTTTGGTCATGCTCAACTAGGCGGACTTGCTATTCAGTTAGCTGATTTAATTAATGCAGAGTATGGTGTAAAAGTTAGAGGTATTGAGTTTAGTTTAATGCAAAGATGTGCAGCTCATCTTGCTTCTAAAGTTGATGTTGAAGAGGCTTATAATGCAGGGAAGAAAGCTGTCGAAGCAGCTTGTGCAGGGCAAACAGATAAAATGGTTGTATTTAAACGTAGTAGTGTTGATGGCAAGTATGCTTGTGAATATGAGTTAATGCCTTTAGAGTTAGCTGCCAACACAGAAAGAAAAGTCCCTGTTGAGTGGATTACAGAAGATGGAACAATGTTATCTGATGATTTTGTAGATTATGCTCTTCCATTAATTCAAGGAGATGCAAAAGCTCCACTAGAAGATGGTCTACCAAGATTTGCTAAATTAAAAAAAGTACAAGCTGGTAAAAAATAATTAATCAAAATAGTTAAAAACAATAGACTGTATACACGACTGCATATATAACAGTCGTGTATTTTTCTCTAGAATGTAGTAAAATGTATAATATTGGAGCTGATTATGGAAAAAGAAAAAGAAACGAAACAAGCAAAAGTGTTGTCAAAAAAAGAGAAAATGCTACTAACAATTATAGGCATAGTTTTAGTTGTAGCCATCACAGTTACATCACTAACATTAGCTATATTAAGAATGCAAAAAGCAGCTCCTAAAGTTTCTATAAAAGTTTTATCTCAACCGGAAAATAAAATAGTTGTTTCTTGGAACAAAAAAAACACAGGTAGGTATTTGGTAGAATATTGGTTTAGCATGGATCAAGAAATTGAAGAGAGCAAAATGAAACAAAATAAAGGTAGTGAGCTGTTAAGTGATGAGGAAAAAGCTGAAGCATATAGCAATTCAGTGAAAAGTATATATACAAATCAAACAAAACTTGAACTTGACAGAAAAAGGGGAGATTTTAAAGTTAGAGTTAAAGGTGTTGCTGAAAAGTCAAAAAATGATACTGCTTTTTCTGAATGGAAATTTCAAGAAATTTCCGCGTACAAACTGGAAAAACCAATAATCTCTTTAAAAAGAGAAGGAGATTATTTGCGATTTGATGAATTTGAAGCTCCAATTTATGCTGCAAGTGTTGAAAACAGCGGGGATATAGAGTTTTTTGAATATTATGATTCTATCAATAGTCATATTGAGACTTTGCCAGGTGCTGAATTAAAAAACTTTGAATGGGTAATATCGAGTTTACCAGAAAATTTAACCTCTTTTACCGTATATGTAAGAGCCGTTAATTATGAACAGGCATTAGATTTGGGGACAAAAAATATTGATACTCAAACATATTGGTTATATGAACCATCTGATTTTGCTGAGTATAGTGTAGATATAGATTAGTTGAACTTTGGTAGATTTATGGCGTCTTTATATTTGTTGAGTACAGTATATAGTATAAATTAGTTGAACTTCGCTAGATTTATAGAGTTTTTGTGCGTCTTTATATTTGCTGAGCATAGTGTAGATATAAATTAGTTGAACTTTGGTAGATTTATAGAGTTTTTGCGTGTCCTTATAATATAAATTATATATTTAGATAAAATTTTAAATTGTATCTAGATTATTTGTCGCTAGTAGTGTTATAATAGTAATGATTTGTGAAAAAGGGAAAAGGATTAGATGCAATCAAACTTAATACTTAATATATTTTTATCTACAGCTGAAACATATTTTCTTTTAGGCATTATAATTCTAATTATCATTGCCTTTGTTTCAATTGCAACAGCTATTTCCAAAAAAAGAGAGAGAAAAGCTTCGCAAGCTAAAGAAGAAGCTAAGTATGAGGCAAAAAAAGATGCTGGATATTCATACTTTGATTTAAATGATGATTTGGATATAGGGTCTAATGTTGACTATACCGCAAGTCATCAAGATGTTATGAGGTCTGATTCAAAACAAATATCTATTATGTTAAAACCTATAAAAAATAAACCTCGTCCTCCTAGAAAAGTGCGTAAAAAAGAAGTGGAATATACTGCGCCTTTGCAAAAAGAAAGCTCTTTTAACAAAGATCACATTTACAATGAAGAAGTTTCTAGAAAGCCTGGGATAATAAGCATGTATTTAGATGTTGAAGGTTTTTATCGTTTTAAACTGATTACTAGTGCTAATGAAACTGTTGCAATATCAAAGGCACATGCAACTCGGTTTTCTTGCATAAGAGCTATGAGGCTTGCGATAATCGCAGGAAAATATGCAGAAGTTACAGATTCTACTGATACTGAGTACTTGCAAATGTTGAGAGTATATATCTTTGAAATTTCAAGGGATTTAGAAAATAGGTTTAGATTTAAATTAAAGACAGGGACACTACAAGATATTTTAGTGAGTCCAGGTTATACTTCAAAATTTAATTGTATCAACGGAGTAAAGTCAGTGAGAAACATATTAGAGTTTCATTCGTTGAGAGATGATACTTCTAATACTTTCGTTGCAAATTTTGAAGAAGAAGTTCGAGCAATTTGGCAAGATGTAGTATTAGATGAAGAGGAAATAACTGAGGAAGAACAAGTAAAGGCAAGTGTAAATTATTAAGGCTTTAGAGGTAATGCTTTGTCATGAATAGGAAAGTAAAGATAGTAGTATTAGATGGATATTGTGTTAACAGCGGTGATTTAAATTGGGATGTTTTGTCGACACTTGGTGAAATGGTTGTGTATGATAATACACCATATGATTTAATTACAGAAAGAGCCAAAGATGCCGATATTATCATTACAAATAAATGCAATATAGACTCTAAAGTTATCGATAATTTACCTATGTTAAAATATGTTGGGGAACTAGCAACGGGCTACAATAATATCGACATTAAGTACGCGAGAAAAAAAGGTGTTGTTGTTACAAATGTTCCAGCATATAGTACAGAAAGTGTTGTGCAAACTATTGTGGGTTTAATAATTAGTTTGGCACTAAAATTACCAAGACATTTTGAAAGAGTAAAACAAGGAGATTGGGTAACTTGTCCAAACTTTTGTTTTTATGAGCCAGGTATTTTAGAACTATATGGTAAAACACTAGGAATTGTGGGGTTTGGAAGGATTGGGATGCGTTTAAAAGAAATTGCTAATGCTTTTGGGATGAAAGTTGTAGTTTTTTCAAATTCAATGCATAAAAAAGAAGATGGCACGTTTAGATATGTTTCATTAGATGAATTATTATCGATATCTGATGTTGTTTCATTAAACTGTCCTTTAACAGATAAAAACAAAGGATTTATTGACAAAAATAAGCTTTCACTAATGAAAAAAAGCGCCTTTTTAATAAACACGGCAAGAGGTCCACTTGTAAATGAGGCTGATTTAGCATATGCGCTAAACGAGGGCATAATCGCAGGAGCAGGAGTCGATGTTCTTTCAGAGGAGCCAGCAAAAGCAGACAATCCGTTGTTTGCTGCAAAAAATATATTGATAACACCACATTTAGCTTGGGCAACATATGAAGCTAGATCTCGTCTTCTTGGTGTTGCTTGTGATAACATTAAAGCTTTTTTAAATGGGGAAAGTTTAAACGTAGTAAACTAGCGAGAGCAAAGTAGTTAAAACTAATTTAACTACTCAAAATATTTTTGATAGAAATGCCATAATGGCAAAATAAGGAAGGAAAATGGAAAAGATAGCAATTATTGATTTAGGTTCAAATACAGCCAGGCTGGTTATTGTAAATATCTTACCTGGTGGTTTTTTTAAGGTAATAGATGAATTAAAAGAGCCCATTAGATTGGCAGAGGGTATGGAGATAGATGGTTTTTTAAAACCACTTAGGATGGTTCAAACCATTCGTACATTAAAAACATTTAAAACATTGTATGAAAGCCACAATGTTGATAAAGTTTTTGCCTATGGAACAGCAGCTGTTCGTAGAGCTAAAAACCAAGAGGCTTTTGTAGAGGAAATAGAAAATCAAGTAGGCATTCAAATTCAAGTATTGTCACAACAAGAGGAGGCATCTTTAGTTTATACGGGTGTAATTAATTCAATGGAAATACCAAAAGGTCTAATTATTGACATCGGTGGTGGCAGTACAAAGCTCATTTGTTATCATAGGCGTAATATGTTGTATCAAGATACTCTACCTTTTGGAGCTTTGACTTTAACAAAACAATTTTCACATATAGAAAATTCTGAAGAAAGGGCTATGGCCATAGAGAAACACGTCTATGAAGAAATGGATAAGATAGATTGGTTAAAAAACATTGATCCGGAAATTAGATTGATTGGTGTTGGGGGTTCGATAAGAAATTTAGGAAGAATAAGTAGAAGACTTAAAAAATATCCTCTTGATATGGCACATAATTATGTTATTTCAATGGAAGAATTTGATACTATTTATGACACTATAAAACCTTTAAGTGCTGAATTAGTTTCAAGAATTAAAGGATTATCTAGCGCTAGGGTGGATATTTTTCCAGCAGCCTTATCTGTGCTTTCAGCATTGAAGTCATTTGTGCAAGTAGATGAAATAACTGTTGGCGGAGCTGGACTGAGAGAAGGGGCAATGTTTAGGTATGCTTGCCCAATTACAGCAGAAAAGCCCTTGCCAGACATTGTTGGTCACAGTATTTATACAATGCTACATCACTTTAATATGAATATAGAGCACGCAGAGCATGTCTTTGATCTTTCTATGCAATTATTTAGGCAATTAAGAGTTTTACATAAATTACCAAGACCTTATGTAAAGATATTAAGGGTTGCTAGCATGCTGCATGATGTTGGAATGACTATGAAATATTATGATCACCATAAACATTCAATGTATATTATTTTAAACAGTAACCTTTATGGAATACCACAAAAAGATTTAGTTATGGCAGCTTTGGTTGCAGGTTCACATCAAAGAGATAGTCTTGAAGAGTTAAATGCTCAAGAATATTTAAATTTATTGACGGAAGAAGAAATAGAAGCCGTAAAAAAACTAGGTGTCATTGTTAGGATAGCCGAATGCTTTGATAGAAGTTGTGGTAAGGTTATTGTGGGATTAAACGGAGATATACTTGGCGATAGTGTTATCTTAAAAATTGAATCTGAAGGGGAATGTGTTCTAGAAATTAAAGACGCATTAGTTGCATTGCCTGAATTTAGAAGAGCATTTAAGAAAAACTTAGAAATATTGTAATGCAAATATTATTAGCATCAGCTTCACCAAGAAGAAAGGAGATTTTAGAGAAAATTATAGGTAGTAATTTTATTACCAAAAGTTTTGATGTAGATGAAAATTATTTTGCTAAAACGCCAGAAGAAACAGCCATAGAATTAGCGAAAAGAAAACTGAAAGCGGTTCAATCTTCTAATTTATATGAAGTTATAATAACAGGAGATACAATTGTTTGGAATGATGGAAAGTACTATGGAAAGCCTAGTTCTTTAGTAGAAGCAAAACAAATGCTTTTAGAGTTAGCTGGGAAAACTCACAAAGTAGTGTCTAGCGTGTTGGTTCAATTTAATGAACATATAGAGGTCGGCACAGCGGTAAGTTTTGTTACATTAAAAAATCTTACAGTAGAAAATATTGAAAATTATATAAAAAATCATCAAGTTTTAGATAAAGCAGGCTCTTATGCTATACAAGATGGTATCGTTGTTGAAAAATATACTGGAAGTTATGACAATATTGTTGGTTTGCCAAGTGAAAAACTAATAGAGATTTTTAAAAAAATAAATTTATCTAGTATCATTAAATAAATAAAAGGGGATATAGATGAAAAAGGGTCAATGTATTGTAGATTTAGGAACAAACAATATTACTTTTGTAAGTGATATGGGTGTTTTTAGAGAGCCAAATATTGCGATTATATCAAGATTCCCTAAATTTTCTTTGGTAGCTGCAGGCAAAGAGGCTCAAAAGGCAATGGTCAAGCTAAAATCCGATGAAACGGTTATTTATCCTGTAGTTGATGGAGCAGTAATTAATGTAGAAGTAATGGCTTTAATGCTTCGTCATTTTTTTTCTCTATATGCTCCACCAAGATTGTTTCAGCAAATGGAAATATATGTGCCAGTTCCTTGTGGGCTTTCAATATTAGAACGTGAAAGCATTGAAGCTGCAGTAGTTAAGGCAGGATATAAAGATGTTACATTATTTGAATCATTAACTACATTGTTGCCATATATACCGCAATTACCTGTAGCTGTTTTAATTATTGGTTCAGGAAACACTGAAATTGGTGTTTTAGATAAAAATGGAATTGTTACAGGATGTTCTATAAATATAGCTGGAAATTTAATTAATAATAAAATCAAAGAGCAGCTTTTAGAACAGCAAAATTTTATGATTAGTTGGTCTATGGCAGAAGAAATAAAAAATACCATAGGTAGTTTGCATGAAAATGACTATAGTGGCATGGAAATAATAGGAAAAGATATGCTAGAAAACAAAATGAAAAAAATAGATATTAGTGCATCAAATATTCGTACTAGCATTCACTTTTGTTTTAAAAAAATAGCAGAAATAATAGAAAGTGTTTTGACAACATTGCCAAGTAATGTTTTGGATGAAGTCACGCAAAATGGTTTGTATATAGCAGGTGGTGGAAGCAAAATAAACGGATTAACTAATTTTTTCTCAAATTATCTAAAACTTCCAATCTTTATTGTTGACAACCCTGAGTATGCACAAGTTTTTGGTTTATCAAAAATGTTAAATGAACCTAAATATAGAAAATTTTTTGCAAATACTAGATAAATTCCAATTTATCTTTAAAAACATTTAGCATAAGACTAGGTTTAGTGGTAAACTAACATAAAACAGTTGAAGGAGCATTATTATGCGAGCAGATGAAATTAAGAGTCAAGTTTTAACTATACCAAACATTTTAACATTTTTGAGAATTCTTGCAATTCCTTTTTTTATGTGGTTGACTATTGATAAAAATAGATGGATATCTGTTGGGGAATATAGTTTCCCAATTATTGGATTTATCATTATGGTTGTAGCTGCAGGAACTGATTTAGTTGATGGACATATTGCAAGAAAATATAATCAAGCTACAGCATTAGGCGCAGCAATAGACCCAGTTGCAGATAAACTTATGCACATATCAATTTTAGTTAGCTTAGTTGTAATTGGCTTTGTACATTGGGCATTTTTGGTTTTAATTTTTTTAAAAGAATTATTGATGATTATAGGCGGTCTTATTGTTTTAAAATATGCACAACCTATAAAAGCTAATATGGCAGGAAAGGTGGCATCTGCAACATTATCTTTAGGAATATTTTTATCATTTTTCCATAGTTTTTTTGCAGAAAAGGTTTTCTATTTAGATTGGATTGTAATTGGCGTAGCAACAATAATGACATATTATGCTTTTGCAGGATATATAAAGCAAGTCATACCTGTTTATAAAATTGTTTTTAAAGCTTTTAAAGAAGGGAAAGATCCAAATGAATATTTTTCTCCAAAAGAAGAAAGCAAAGAGCCAATTGAATTAGAAGAATCTAAATTGAATGATGACAATCTTGAAACTGAGCAAAAGAGTGATGATGAGAGTAAATAGATTGCAATACAAATTATAAAAAAGTTTAAAATACAGTTCTTTTAGAGCTGTATTTTTAGAAAATTGAAGAAGGTAATTATGAGTAATGAGTTAGCTAAAAATTTTGAACCTAAAAGTTTTGAAGAAGCATTATATAAAAAATGGGAAACTTCAGGATATTTTACACCAGATGTAGATCCTAATAAAGAGCCTTTTTGTATAATGATGCCTCCTCCTAATATTACAGGGCAACTTCACATGGGGCATGCTTTAACATATACTATTCAAGATATAATAATTAGACATAAAAGGATGCTCGGTTATTCAGCCTTGTGGCTTCCAGGGACTGATCATGCAAGTATTGCAACTGAAGTGAAAATAGTTGATATGTTAGCGAAAGAAGGTATTACCAAAGAGAGTTTAGGTAGAGAGGGGTTTTTAAAGAGAGCTTACGAATGGAAAGAGACATATGGCGGTCAAATTGTTAGACAATTGCGTCGTTTAGGTAGTTCTTGCGATTGGACAAAAGAAGCTTTTACAATGGATAAACAATGCTCAAAAGCTGTTGTAGAAGTCTTTGTTCGCTTATATGAAAAAGGCTTAATCTATCAAGGTGATAGAATGATAAACTGGTGTCCGAGTTGTTTAACTGCTCTATCTGATGCAGAAGTTGAATATGAAAATCAACAAAGTCATTTATGGCATATTAGATATCCTTATGTAGATGGCTCTGGTTATATTGTTGTTGCGACAACTAGGCCTGAGACAATGCTAGGCGATGTAGCTGTTGCAGTTAACCCAAATGATAAGAAATATATCGATAAAATCGGCAAATTGCTTAAATTGCCACTTACTGATAGGGAAATTCCTGTTATAGCAGATGATTATGTCGAGTCAAGTTTTGGAACAGGTGCTGTTAAAATTACACCAGCACATGATCCAAATGATTTTGAAATTGGTTTAAGACACGATTTAGAAATTGTTAAGGTTATAGCAGATGATGGTACAATGAATGAAAATGCATTTGCATATGTAAATTTATCTAGGGAAGAAGCTAGAGATAAAATTGTTAAAGATTTAGAAAGCTTAGGTTATATTGAAAAAATTGAAGATTATGAGCATAATGTTGGTTGCTGCTATAGATGTCATACAACGATTGAGCCTATTGTTAGTAAACAGTGGTTTGTTTCAATGGAGCAATTAGCACAGCCTGCGATTGAAGTAGTAAAAGACGGTAGCGTAAGTTTTATTCCAGAAAGATTTTCAAAAATCTATTTTAATTGGATGGAAAATATAAAAGATTGGTGTATATCTAGACAATTGTGGTGGGGACATAGAATCCCAGCTTGGCATTGCAAAGATTGCGGGCACATCACAGTTTCAAGACAAGTCCCCGATAAGTGTGAAAAATGCAATAGTTTAAATATTTATCAAGATGAAGATGTTTTAGATACTTGGTTTAGTAGTGCTCTTTGGCCTTTTTCAACACTAGGTTTTCCTAATCAAACAAAAGAATTAGAATATTTTTATCCTACAAATGTTTTGGTAACTGGCTATGATATTATATTTTTCTGGGTAGCAAGAATGATATTTAGTGGGATTGAAAATATGGGTAAATTTCCATTTAGCGAAGTTTTAATCCATGGCATTGTTAGGGATGCATTAGGGAGGAAAATGAGCAAATCTTTAGGCAATGGAATTGATCCTATAATGCTCATAGAAAAATATGGGGCTGATGTCTTAAGATTTAGTTTATGTATGGGAGTAGCCCCTGGAGCAGATATAAGATTTAGTGAAGATAAAATGGAGCCAATACGCAATTTCTTAAATAAATTATGGAATGCTTCAAGATATACTTTGATGAATATAGAAGGTTTGGATTTGCCAAAACTTGAAACTTTTGAGCTCTCAAATATTGATAAATGGATGCTAAATAAGTTAAATGAAGTTTCAAATGAGTTAAATAAGAATTTAAATAGTTACGATCTTGGAATTGCATCCGCAAAATTATATGACTTTATTTGGGGTGAGGTTTGTGACTGGTATATAGAATTTACTAAACCAACAATTTATGGAGAAAATGAGGAATTAAAATTAAATACACTCGCAGTTTTAAAGTTTGTTATGCAACAAAGTTTAAAATTATTACATCCATTTGCTCCGTTTATAACTGAAGAAATATGGCAAAAACTTGGAGACAGCGAAACTATTATGAATACTAATTTTCCAGTTTTTAATAAAGCTTTTAGTTTCAAAAAAGAGCATGAGCAAATAGAGCATTTAAAAGAAATTATTAAAGCAATTAGGAATTTAAGAGCGCAAATGGATGTTGAGCCTTCTAGAAAAGTTAAACTTTATGTTAATACTAAATCTAAAGATTTAATTGCTTTAAATTCTACATACATAGAAAGACTAGCAGGATGTAGTGGTATAGAGTTTGTAGATTCTTCAGACGAGTTAAATGATAAGTTTGCAACAATAGTTACAAGTGTTGTACAAATATATATTCCTTTGGGTGATCTTATTGACGTTGCTAAAGAGTTTGAAAGGCTTGATTTAGAAATTGGAAAGCTTAATAAAGAAATTCAAAGAGGCAAGTCAATGCTATCAAATCAAGGTTTTATATCAAAAGCACCACAACATTTAGTAGAAGTAGAAAGAAAAAAATTGGCAGACAATAAAGATAAATTAGAAAAGCTTTTGATAAGGCGTGCTGAGTTATAACAGTAAAACTTTTTAAGGCAATATATGTTTTTGGTAAAGTATAGTATAATCTAGTAAAGGTGTTTAATTAAGTTTTAATAATATAGGAGGTTTTGGCATAAAATGCCGCAAGGGATTATGAATAAGTTTAAGTTGCAAATAAAATACAAGGTTGATGAGCAAGTAATCAGTAGTGATTTATATGAAAATCAAGATTATGCAATAAGTCAAGAAAGTTCTGATAATAGGTTAACATTGAAAATTATTCCTAAAAAAGAACTTGAGTTTATTGATTTCAAAATAGAATATCAGTATAACTTTGAAAGAGGGGATAGATTTTTTATTAATGGCTACCAGTCTTGGACAACCTCGAAAGAAGTTAGTTTTGCTGATAAAATGAAACGCTACAATAGAATTGCCGACATGTCAAAAAAGACACAGGAACTAGCAAGAACATCAGGCGATGCATATATAATTGATTATCCTAAAAAAGCAGGCATATTCCATTCATTTACTTATACATATATACGCAATGAAGAAGATGTTGTTTTATGGGGCTCAGCCAACGAAAGAACTGGATACACAATATTTAGAGCTTTTATGAATGATAATAAATTTGAAATAATAAAAGATCTTGAGGGTGTCATAACAAGCAGTGAATATGAATTATTGGATATCGTAAAATACAACGGGACATATGATGATGTTTTTGATAAATATTTTAACTTTTTAGCCTTCCCAGCACCTAAATTAAAATTTTTATCTGGATATACTAGTTGGTATAACTATTTTCAAAATATTAGCGAAGAAATAATTTTGCGTGATTTAGAGGGGACAGAGCGGGTTAAAGAAAAAATTAAAATTTTCCAAATTGATGATGGTTATGCTCCAGCAGTTGGTGATTGGTTAGATTATAACGAGAAATTTCCAAATGGTATGAAGTCTATTGCAGATAAAATACATGAGAAGGGATATCTTGCAGGTATATGGCTTGCACCATTCAATGCACAAATTAAATCTAAGATTGTTGAAACACATCCAGAATGGTTTTTAAAGCATCCAAATGGAAAGTTTCAAATCGGATGTGTTGGTTGGGGTGGTGCATATATATTAAATCTTGACTTAGAAGAAGTTAGGGCACATATTAAAAACTTTTTTGATGTAATACTAAATGATTGGGGTTATGATATGGTAAAACTAGACTTTCTATATAGTCAATGTATATTTCCAAGAGGTGGGAAAAGTCGTGGTCAAATAATGTGTGAAGCCATGGATTTTTTAAGAGAGTGTGTTGGAGATAAGCTTTTACTTGGTTGTGGAGTCCCACTTGGTCCAGCTTTTGGAAGGGTTGATGCATGTAGGATAAGTTGTGATGTAGATTTATCGTTTAAAAATAAATATTATGCAAAATTGAATGTAAATAACGAGATAATATCGACAAAAAATGCAATGACAAATACAATCTTTAGAAGACATCTAGATGGAAGAATTTTTTGCAATGATCCAGATGTAATGTTTTTTAGAAATAATAATTTGAAGTTTACTTGGGATCAAAAAATGATGCTAAGTACTGTAAATAATATGTTTGGTAATGTTTTATTCGTATCAGACAACATTGGAGACTACGATGAAAAAGCTATTGAAGCAATTAAAAATGCATTTACTAAAAAGGAAGTGGAAGTTATAATGGTAGAATATGTCGATGACGATTTTGTAAGAGTCAAAGTAAAGGATGGAGAATATACAAAAAATTTATCATTTGACTTAAATACCGGAGAAATGACATTATAAACTGCGTTGATATTATATAATGATTTGAATTTCAATAATTTAATCAAAATTTGAAGATTGCTGTCTCAAAAAGTGATAATTTGCGAGACAGCATATTTTTTAAATAACACAATATATAGTATATAGTCTAACAAATTGACAATAGGTGTAGTTTTTGATATATTATTTTAAGTTAACTAGGAGGGCAAATGTCAGGTAAAAATATAGATAGATATAAAGCTAAAGATTTAGTTGTTCTAGAAGGTTTAGAAGCTGTGAGACTTAGACCTGGTATGTACATAGGTACAACTGGAATTAAAGGGCTTCATCACATACTTTGGGAAATTGTTGATAATGCTATGGATGAAGCGGCAAATGGATATGCTGATACAATAAATATTTGTTTAAAAGCAGATGGTTCAGTTGCTGTTGAAGATAACGGAAGAGGTATCCCCGTAGATATCCACCCAATACATAAAATTAGCGGAGTGGAGTTAGTATATACAAAGCTCCATGCTGGTGGCAAATTTGATAATAAGGAATATAAATTTAGTGGTGGTCTACATGGAGTTGGTGCATCTGTTACAAATGCTTTGTCTAGTTGGTTAAAAGTTGAGGTTTACAAAAACAACAATTTATATGTTCAAGAATTTCACAGTTATACTGATGAAAAGGGAACTCATTCTGGAATTCCAAAAGGGCCTATTCAAAATACAGGGAAAGCAAAAGGTAGGGGCACTAGAGTTACTTTTTTACCAGATAAAGATGTTTTTGAAAGTATATATTTTGATAGAAGGACAATTAGAACAAGACTTAAAGAATTAGCATACCTAAATAAAGGTGTTAAGATGATTTTGACCGATGAAAGAGAACAAAATGAAGAAGGTGAAAATTATCATTATGAGTTTTTATTTAAAGGTGGTCTTGTTGATTTTGTAAACGATATTACTGAATCTAAACAAAGAAGAAGTGATAAGGTTATTTATTTTGAAGAAAAACAACCTAACTTTGAACTAGAGGTTGCAATTCAATATGCTGTTGAATATACTGAAACCATAATTTCATATGTCAATAACATCCCAACTTCTGAAGGTGGCACTCATGAAACTGGGTTTAAGCAAGCTTTCACGAAATGTATGAATACTTATGTTCAAAAAAACAATCTATTACGTGGCAATAAAAATGCAAATATCATAGGTGATGATTATCGTGAAGGAATTAATGTTGTAATAAGCATTAGAATGCAAAATATACAATTTGAGGGGCAAACGAAAAATAAACTTGGTAATCCTGAAGTTAAAGGGTTGGTTGAAAGTATCATAAATGAGCAGTTTACAGCATATCTTAATGAAAACAAAAATAAAGATATGGCTAGAATGATTGCAAAAATCGGAATAGATGCAGGTGAAGTTAGACAAGCAGAGCAACGCATTAAGAAGGTTATGCGTGAAAAAAATGCAAATACTGGCAAGATTTTGGCAGGTAAATTAAGTTCTTGTACAGGAAGAAGACCTGAAAAAAATGAAATTTTTATTGTTGAAGGAGACAGTGCAGGTGGTACAGCAAAACAAGCAAGAGATAAAAGTTTTCAAGCAGTTTTACCGCTAAAAGGTAAGTCTATCAACGTTGAAAAAAGAAGAAAGTCTGAAGTTATAGGAAATGATGAAATCCAAACTTTAATCTTTGCTTTAGGCTGTGATATTGATAAGGATTTTGATATTAATAAATTAAAATATCATAAAATTATTATTTTATCTGATGCTGATCACGATGGCGAGCATATTAGGTCTTTGTTGTTAACTTTTTTCTATAGGTATATGAGACCACTTATTACAAATGGCCATGTTTATGTGGGAGTTCCGCCACTATATAAGTTGAGCAAGAAAAACGAAACTGTATATGCATATAATGATAGAGAATTAGATAGAATCATTGAAGGAGATACAACAAGGGGGAAATATTCAATTCAAAGATATAAAGGTCTTGGCGAGATGAATCCATCACAGCTTTGGGAGACAACATTAAACCCAGAAACTAGAACGATGATGAAAATCACGGTAGAAGATGCTGCAGAAGCTGAAAGGATGATATCAATATTGATGGGTTCTGATAGTGTAGCAAGAAAAGAGTTTATTAATGAAAATGCTGAGTTTAATAAGGCGGATACATTTGGTAGTAAATATGGAGGTGACAACTAATGTCTGATAAATTTAATGATTATGAAGAAAAAAATGCAGATGGTGTTTTTGAAAAACCTCTAGAAGAATTGTTGCCTAAGTCGATGATGACTTATGCAGAATATATAATACTAGAAAGAGCTTTACCAAGAGTAGAAGACGGATTAAAACCAGTTCAAAGAAGAATTTTATATACAATGTATACTTTAGGGATGCGCCCTGACACAGAATTCAAAAAATGTGCAAGAATTGTTGGTGATGTTTTAGGTAAATATCATCCTCATGGAGATACTTCTATTTATGATGCAATGGTAAAACTTGCACAAGACTTTAATATGAGAAATATTTTAGTGGAAGGGCAAGGGAATTTCGGGTCAATAGATGGAGATAGTCCAGCAGCAATGCGATATACTGAAGCAAGGCTTGCTCCACTAAGTATGGAAATGCTAAGAGATATTGATAAAAAAACTATAATAGATTGGCGAAAGAATTTTGATGATACTTTAGATGAACCTGAATTGCTTCCTGCAAGATTTCCTAATTTATTAGTAAATGGCTCAGTTGGAATATCTATTGGATTTGCAACAGATATTCCAACCCATAATTTAACAGAAGTTATTGACGGTTGTATTGCTATGATAGATAAACCTAGTATTAAACTTGATGAGCTTATGACAATTATCAAAGGACCAGATTTTCCATCAGGTGGGTTTATGTATGGTGGTGATCAACTTATAGAAGCCTATGAAACTGGAAGAGGACGAGTAGAACTTAGGGGTAAAGTTGATATTGAAAATGAACCCAATGGAACTCAAAATATTGTAATTTCCGAAATACCATATAATGCTAAAAAAACAGGAATCATTGAAAAAATTTATCAAAACAAAGATAAAAAAATGCCATTATATGTTGATGTTATTGATGTTGTCGATGAATCTGATCGAAATGGCATGAGAATTGTTGTTAAATTAAAAAAAGGTGTTGATTCTATTAAATTATTAAATAAATTATATAAAGACACTAATTTGCAAACTAGAGTAAATATCAATATGGTTGCAATAGCAGGTGGGAAACCAAGGCAAATGGGTCTTATTCAAATATTAAAGTATTATCTTGAATATCAAAGAAAGGTTGTTTATAGAAGGAGCTTACATGATATAAATAATGCAAAAGCTAGAGCACATATATTAGAAGGCTATAACATTATCATTGCAGATATTGATGAAGTTATTTCAATAATTCGAAATAGTTCTTCTAGGACAGAATCAAAAGCACGACTAAAAGAGCGTTTTGAACTTTCTGAAGCACAAGCTGAGGCTGTTTTGTCATTGCAACTTGGTAATATAAACAAACTGGACGTTAATAAATATACACAAGAGCTTGCAGAACTTTTAGATACCATTGACAAACTTTCAAAAATTATTGCTTCGGTTAGAGAACAAGATAAAGTCATAAAAAAAGAGCTAATAGAAATTAGGGATAAGTATAAAATTAAACGCTTGACAACTATTGTTGAGAGTTTTAAGGATATTGATGTTAGGCCTATAGATATAGAGCAATTAGGTACCGGAAAGAGAT
The DNA here is from genome assembly GCA_012800525.1 of Clostridiales bacterium. GTDB lineage: Bacteria > Bacillota > Clostridia > Christensenellales > DTU072 > JAAZJD01. The sequence continues at coordinate 78,160 of JAAZJD010000021.1, read as the reverse complement.
GTTTTGTTGGCATTGATGCTGAAGGACGAGTTAAGGTCTTATCTAGTAGAAATTACTTATGGGCAAATAGAGAAGCGGAATTTGCAGAATATAAATCTCTTCTTACATCTTTGGTGCAAGTTGAGCCAAATCACTTAACTTTAATTTTTGGAAATAAAGGTAATTGCTATAAATTAGACACCAATACCGCTCCTGAAAGACCTTGGGAAGAGCCTGCGATGACGCTTGAAAATTTATTTGAAAATATAGAGCAAAAAGATGAAAAAGCTGTATTTTTACTTTCTTTTGATGCTGATAAGGTAGATGATTATCAAGAAGTTTTTTATTACACTAAACGAGGTCTAATTAAGAGAACTTTACTAAAACAATACATAGTAAATAGAGACATTTTTCAATATGGAAGAATTAATGAAGGTGATGAGGTCATTAATGGCGAAATTGTTGACCCAACTGCCACAGTCTTTTTCATATCTACAGATGGACAATGTGTTAATATGCTAACTAATGATGTTTCTCAACAAGGTAGAATTGCAGGTGGCGTTCAAGGTATGAGCTTAAATCCTGAAGAAGAAGTTATCTATGCAGAACAAGCAACTGTTGAAAATTACTCTTTACTTGAAGATGAGTGTTCAGCTCTTGGTGAAATTGTAATAATTAACGACAAAGGAATTGGCAAGAGAGTTGTAGCATCAACATTTGCTCCGATGAGAAGAGCACGAAAGGGTATTAGAATAATGGATGTTTATAATCAAAAAACAAAGGTAATGTTTGCAAAAAAGGTTTTAGAGCCGTTTGATGTTGTTTTTGTACTAGATGATTATAAGACTAAAGTAGTCAATACAGAAGATATTCGAATTGAAAATAAAGATTCAAAAGGAAAGCCTATTATAGCAAAGCCAGGTAAAATAATTACAATAATAAAGCATGTTTCTGATGTTGATGATGGCATTTTGAGTTAGGTTTTATTTGGAGATATGTATGAGTACTAAAAAGCCTTTAGTTGCAGTAGTTGGAAGACCCAATGTTGGGAAATCGACCTTTTTCAACAAAGTTGCAGGAAGGCGAATTTCTATTGTAGATGATATGCCAGGTGTGACAAGAGATAGAATCTATGTAGATGTTGATTGGTTGGGCTATCATTTTACTTTAATTGATACAGGTGGGCTTGAACTTAAAAGTGATGATTTAATGTGGAAACATATACGAACTCAAGCAGAGCTTGCCATAGACATAAGCGATGTTATTATATTTTTAGTCGACGTAAAAACTGGTGTAACATCTGATGATTTAGAGGTTGCAAATTTATTAAGGAAGGCTAATAAGCGTGTCGTTTTAGCCGTAAATAAAATTGATGGGCAAGATGAGTCTTTAGTTTTTGATTTTTATTCGCTAGGCTTAGGCCATCCTCATCCAATTTCAGCAGCGCAAGGTTTAGGTATCGGAGATTTGCTTGATGATGTAATTTCAGGATTTGAAAGAAAGGATATTGAAGAAGAGAGTGATGTCTTAAAAATTGCAGTTGTTGGCAAGCCAAACTCTGGTAAATCTTCATTAGTCAATTATCTTTTAGGTTATGAAAGGAGTATTGTTACTAATATCGCTGGGACAACACGAGATGCAATTGACACTCCAATCGAATATGAAGGTCAAAAGTTTTTATTAATTGATACAGCTGGAATTAGAAAAAAAGCAAAAGTTGACGAAGACGTTGAATATTATAGTGTAGTTAGAAGCATTGCAGCCATTAGAAGGGCAGATATTGTTTTAATTGTTGTTGATTCTGAAGAAATGTTAACAGAGCAAGATGTGAAAATTTGCGGATTAGTTCATGAAGCAGGGAAACCTAGTGTAATTTTAATGAATAAGTGGGATTTGATAGAGAAAAATACAAATACAGCATATGAATTTACAAATAAACTGAAAGAACAATTAAAGTTTATGAGTTATTTCAAGCCATTATATATTAGTGCTTTAACTGGTCGAAGAGTTAATCAAGTTTTAAAAGTAGCACTAGAAGTTTATGAAAATGCATCAAGACACATATCTACAGGATTACTAAACGAAATTATAGGGAATGCAATATTAACTAATGAACCACCGTTAAGAAGTGGACGCAGATTAAAAATATATTATGCTGTGCAAGGTGGCACAAATCCTCCAACTTTTGTGTTTTTTGTAAATGATACTTCTTTAATTCATTTTTCATATTTGAGATTTTTAGAAAATCATATTAGAGATTCTTTTGTTTTTGAAGGAACTCCGATAAAGTTAGTAACAAGGGCACGAGAGGGTAAAGAGCTTTAAATGCATGTTAAAACATTATTAAAAATGGTGTTTTAAGTATATAATTAAGCTAATATAAATACAAAGTAATGTTGCTAACCATTTTTGCTGGTTAAATTCAAACAACATTATTATATGAGAATACTATGCTTATAAATTTAAGTTTAGAAGAAAAAAGAAAGGTTTTTGATATAGAAGTAAAGAAACATAAAGCATTTTGCGGAATGAATTTATCTTTAAATATGGCAAGAGGTAAGCCAGCTCCTGAACAATTAGACATCTCTAATGGTTTGTTAGACGAGCTAAACTCTTCAATAAAATTTACTGGTGATGATTATAGAAACTATGGAATTTTAGATGGTATTCCAGAGATGAAAACTCTTTTTTGTGATTTTTTAAATGTTGAAAAAGATGAAATTATTGTAAATGAAAATGCCAGTTTAATATTAATGTATGATTCATTGCAAAGAGCAATGCAGTTTGGCGTTTTAGGAGAAAAACCGTGGAATCAGCAAGGTAAAATAAAATGGTTATGTCCTGTTCCTGGCTATGATAGGCATTTTGCAATTACAGAACTTTTTGGGATTGAAATGATAAATATACCTATGGATGAAAATGGCCCAGATATGAATATGGTTGAAGAACTCGCAAAAGATCCACAAGTTAAAGGTATTTGGTGTGTTCCTAAATATAGCAATCCATCAGGTGTGGTATATAGCGATGAAATTGTAGATAGATTTGCTAAGCTTAAACCTGCTGCAAAGGATTTTAGAATTTTTTGGGATAATGCATATATGGTTCATTGGCTATATGAAGATGATAATCTTCTTGATATTTTGGCTCAAGCAAAAAAATATGGTAATGAAAATATCGTATATATATTTGGCTCAACCTCAAAAATTACTTTTGCAGGAGCAGGTGTTGCATTTATGGTTGCAAGTAAAGAAAATATTAAATCTTTAAAGTCATTAATGAGTATCCAATCTATTGGTCCCAATAAATTAGTTCAATTAGCTCATTTTAAATTTTTAAAAGATAAAGATAATATACAAAAAATCATGGGAAAACATGCAGATATATTGAGACCAAAGTTTGAAAGAGTGCTAGAAGTCTTAAATGAAGAACTTGGGAATAGTGGTATTGCTACCTGGCTAAATCCTAGAGGTGGATATTTTGTAGCTTGTAATCTGTATCCGGGTACTGCTAAAAGAACTGTAGAATTATCAAAATTTGCAGGAGTAATATTTACTGATTCTGGGGCAACGTACCCATATAAAAGAGACCCTGAAGATAGTAGTTTAAGAATTGCGCCATCTTTTCCATCATACAAAGATTTAGGTATTGCAATGCAAGTGTTTTGTAATTCTGCAAAGCTTGCATATTTAGAAAAAGAGTTAGGGCAAAGAGTATAAAAACATATTACACAAATAAGGGGCTGTTAAGAAACGTTTAAATAACTACAACATATAAATAGCTAATGTCAAAATAGCACTTCTTTAAATGTGTTTGTTTTCCAACAACAAAAAAGCTGTTAAGATTTTTTTGAGTTTCTTAACAGCCCCTTGTATTATAAACTTGTATAATTAGTAAATTCTAGTTGTATAATTTGGGCTTTCTTTTGTTATTGAAATGTCATGAGGATGATTTTCAACGAGTGAAGCATTTGTTATTTGAATAAATTTGGCAGTTTTTCTTAGTTCTTCAATCGTAGCTTTACCACAATAACCCATGCCTGCACGAACACCACCAACAAGTTGGAATATAACTTCAGATACAGTGCCACGATATGGAACCCTTCCCTCAACTCCTTCAGGAACCAGTTTTTTTGCATCTTCTTGGAAATATCTATCTTTACTGCCTGCTTCCATTGCTGCAATAGACCCCATGCCTCTATATACTTTAAAACTTCTACCTTGAAAGATTTCAAGCTCTCCTGGGCTTTCTTTTGTTCCTGCAACTAAACTTCCTACCATAATAGCACTTGCTCCTGCAGCTAAACCTTTTACAATATCACCAGAAAACTTAACACCACCATCTCCAATTACTCTTTTCCCAAGTTTATCAGCCATTTCAGCACATTCCATAATTGCTGATATCTGAGGAACACCAACACCAGTTACGACTCTCGTTGTGCATATAGAACCAGGCCCGATTCCAACTTTAACTACATCGGCTCCACAGTCTATTAGTGCCTTTGTTGCCTCGGGTGTTGCCACATTACCTGCGACCAAAGGTAGCGAAGGGAATGCACTTTTTATTTTCTTTACACTATCTAATACAGACTGCGAGTGACCATGTGCAGTGTCAACTGTAATAATGTCTACATTTGCTTTTACTAGCTCTGAAACTCTATCAATTGCATTATCACCAACGCCAACTGCAGCTCCTGCTAAAAGTCTCCCTTTTTTGTCTTTTGCAGATTGTGGATATTGAATTGATTTTTCGATGTCTTTTATTGTGATTAAGCCTTTTAAGTTGAAATCCTTATCAACTAGTGGAAGTTTTTCTATTTTATGTTTGCTTAATATTTTTTGAGCTTCGACTAGAGTTGTTCCAACTGGGGCAGTAACTAAGTTTTCTTTAGTCATTATATTTTCAATAGGTTGGTTAAAATTAGTTTCAAATCTAATATCTCGATTAGTTAATATTCCAACTAATTTATTTTTTCCAATTAATTTGTTTTCTTGGGTAATTGGAACACCACTTATCCTATATTTGCTCATCAAATAAAGAGCTTCTGAAACTAAATGAGTAGGCGATAAAAAGAAAGGGTCTGTAATGACACCGTGCTCACTTCTTTTTACTCTATCAACATGAGTAGCTTGCTCTTCGATGCTAAGATTTTTATGAATAAAGCCAATTCCACCTTCACGTGCCATAGCAATAGCTAATTCATATTCCGTGACAGTATCCATAGCCGCAGATACGATGGGTATATTCAACTGTATATCATCTGTTAAATATGTTACTAGAGAAACATCTTTTGGAAGAACCTTAGAATGCTCTGGTAATAATAAAACATCATCAAAAGTTAGACCATTTTTTATAATTTTCGCCATCACAATACTCCTTTATTGCTTTTTTTAATTATAAAAAATATAAAATCAATAGTCAATTGATATAAATTGTATTATGTTGTGGTATATGTAAACTTAAATTTGTCATTTAAAAGACTTGCACATTTGTTAAAAAAGTTTAACCTATAGGTATATTATTCAATGTTTTTTAGATTAGACGGTTATACAATTTTAAAATTTATTAAACTTTTAAGCGATATATTTTTTTGTTTAGTCTGCTTTTCTTGACAAAAGAAATTGCGTATAAGATAATCAATATGTGAATTTTTTAGGAGTCTAAAAATGAGTTTAGTAGGAACAGTAGGTAGAGGAATTAAAGCCCCAATCTTTAGAGAGGGTGATAATTTGCCAGAAATGGTAGTTGATTGCGTAATTAAAGCATCGGAAAATGAAAAGTTTGAATTAAATGATAGAGATATAGTAGGAGTGACTGAAGCTATATTAGCAAGAACACAAGGTAATTATGCTACTATTGAGCAGATTTCTAAAGCAGTTAATCAAATATTTGGAAATGAGGAAGTTGGTTTAGTTTTTCCAATTTTGTCAAGAAATCGATTTTTACCAATTTTAAAAGCTTTGTCTAAAGGTGTCAAAAAACTTTATATTATGCTTTCATATCCTAGTGATGAAGTGGGAAATCCTCTAATTACTATTGATCAACTAGAGCAATCAAAATTAAACCCATATACGGATGTTGTAACAGAGTCAGAATTTAGAAAAATTTTTCCAAAATTATCCCATCCATTTACAGGGGTAGATTATATTTATCTATATAAAGAAGCGACAGGCAATACTTGTGAAATAATTTTGGGAAATAAAGCAGAAGAAATTCTTAAATATACAAAAAAGGTAATATGCGGAGATATCCATACTAGAAATAAGACGAAAAAGAAACTAGTGTCTGCAGGGGCGGAGCAAGTGGTTTCACTTGATGAAATTTTGACTAGCAGTATAGATGGAAGTGGATATAACGACAAATATGGATTGTTAGGAAGTAATCTAGCAACAGACAATTCAGTTAAATTATTTCCACGTGATTGTAAAAAATTTGTCACGGAAGTACAAAATATTTTCAAAAAACGCATAGGAAAAAATATTGAAGTTTTGGTCTATGGAGATGGAGCCTTTAAAGATCCAGTTGGTGGAATTTGGGAGTTAGCAGATCCAGTGGTTGCGCCTGCATTTACTCAAGGTCTACAGGGAACACCTAATGAAATAAAGTTAAAGTATGTTGCTGATAATACTCTATCAAATGTTAGTGAAGAAGAGGCTGAAGAAAAAATTAAAGAGATTATCAAAAATAAATCCGATATAAAAGATTCGAATGTAACACTTGGAACTACCCCAAGACAGATTAGTGATTTAATAGGCTCATTGTGTGATCTTTTAAGCGGAAGTGGCGACAAGGGAACACCAATTGTACTTATACAAGGCTATTTTAACAATTACGCCAGTTAATTTTACTATGTTAGCACACATATAAGCTATGTAATCAAAATTAAGGTTAAGCGCGGTTAATCTCATTGCGACTTAACCTTTATTAATATATAATATTATAAAATTGAGCATTTTTTGAGGAAAAATGGATAATAAAATAAAAGATATTATAGCTAAACTAACCTTAGAAGAAAAGGCAGCATTATGTTCTGGTGTTTCTTCTTGGGAGACAACTCCCATTAAAAGACTGGGTATACCATCTATAAATATGGCAGATGGTCCTCATGGTATGAGAAAAGAGGTCTATGAGGCTAGTTTTACTAATTTATTTGATAAATCTTATCCGGCAACATGCTTCCCTCCTGCTGCAACAGTAGCTTCTACGTGGAATAGAGATTTGGTTTATAAAATGGGCAAGGCTCTAGCTAATGAAGCAAAAGATCAAGAAGTTGCAGTTGTCCTTGGTCCTGGGATTAATATCAAAAGATCTCCTTTATGTGGTAGAAATTTTGAATATCTTTCAGAAGATCCGTATCTTACTGCTGAGCTTGGCATTGCTTATGTTGATGGTGTTCAAAGTGAAAATGTCGGAACCTCTGTTAAGCACTATGCAGTTAATTCTCAAGAATTTAGACGATTGATTTCAAGTAGTGAAATAGATGAGCGTGCACTTAGAGAAATATATTTATATGCTTTTGAACAAATAGTAAAAAGATCAAATCCATATACGATTATGAGTGCATATAATCAAGTCAATGGTGTGTATGCATCAGAAAACAAACTTTTGCTAAAAGATATCTTAAAAGAAGAATGGGGTTATAAAGGTGTAGTTGTTTCTGACTGGGGTGCAGTTACTGATAGAGTAGAGGGAGTAAAAGCTGGCCTGCATTTGGAAATGCCAACATCTGGTGGTGAAAGAGATGCGGAAATAGTGAGAGCAGTAAAGGAAGGTGCTCTTTCTGAAGATGTTTTAGACGATTTGCTTGCTGATCTTTTGAGTTTTATTTTTAAATGCGATGCTAATCTAGCTAAAAACAAAGGGTTTAAAGCTGATTATGCATCTAATCACATTTTAGCAAAAGAGGTTGCAAATGAGGGTGCAGTTTTACTAAAAAATGATGGAATACTTCCACTAAAAGAAGGTGTTGATTTAGCAGTAGTCGGTAAACTTGCAGAGCACATGCGCTATCAAGGTGGTGGCAGTAGTAATGTTGTTCCAAAACATGAAGTTAGCTTTTTAAGTTATTTAGATACTTTGGGTGTAAAGTACAGCTATTCGCCTGGTTATACCATAGAATGCGACAAGATATCTGAGTCAATGATTAAAGATGCTGCAAATTCTACGATTGGTAAAGATGTTGTTTTAGTGTATGTTGGCTTAACTGATGACTTTGAATCAGAAAGTTTTGATAGAGAGCATTTAGAAATCCCTAAGGCACATACAAAATTGATAGAAGAAGTCTATAAAGTAAATAAAAATATCATTATTGTTTTAACTGGTGGTTCTCCTTCTAAAGTTAGTTATTATGACAAAGCTAGAGCTATTTTGTATATAGGTTTAACTGGAGAATCTGGGGGCGAATCAAATTATGAATTATTGACTGGTAAAGTCAATCCATCTGGTAAGCTTGCTGAAACTTTTGCAATTGATTTGGATGATGAGCTTTCAAATCAATATTTTGGATTACCTTTTGCAGAATATAGGGAGAGCATATTTGTAGGGTATAGATATTTTGATAAAGCAAAAAAAGATGTTATGTTTCCTTTTGGTTTTGGTTTATCATATACAAAATTTGAATATTCTAATATTGAAGTGTCTCACAAATCATTGAAATATGGTGAAAAATTAACGGTATCTTTTAATGTGAAAAATATAGGACATTATTTTGGAGCTGAAGTTGCTCAATTATATATAAGTAATAAAGAGTCAAAACAAATCATGCCACTAAAAGAATTAAAAGGCTTTGAAAAGGTATTTTTATCCCCTGGCGAAGAGAAAACAATAAAAATTGAATTAGACGATCGTTCATTTTCTTTTTATAATGTGGATGAAAAAGAGTGGCAAATTGAAGGTGGGGAGTTTGATGTTTTAGTTGGAAGTTCTTCAAGGCATATTTTATTAAAAGAAACCGTTTTTCACAAAGGAAATGAAAAAAATGTCGCAGATTATACTTTGATTGCACCTTCATACTTTAATTTAGAAAAAGTTGAGTCGATTCCTTTAGCTGACTTTGAACATCTTTTAGGAAGAAATGTTAACCCATATATAAGACCAACCCATAAAAAATATACAATGAACACCTGTATAGGAGAATTACATCCGAAAGGCTTTGCTAGATTTTTCCGTTGGATAGCAAAAATTGGAGGACAACGCTTAGGTTCTGCTGGGAAACAAACAAAAGCTAAAAAGAAAATGTTGTATGAGGGCACATTGAATATCCCGATGCGTAATTTATATGCACAATCAATGGGTAGAGTTTCAAAAAGAACTGTTGAAGGACTGTTGTTTATGTTAAATGGGAGATTCTTTAAAGGGCTTGCAAAAACGATATCGGGGTTGATGGAAAAAAGAGCAGATAAAAAAGAAACATATGGTGATGCTCCTGAATTAGTAGATAATGATTAATATAGAAAAGCACTTAAAAAATGGTTGTTAAAGAGATAGTAGTAGCAAGTAACAATATAAATAAACTTAATGAAATCAAGCAGATAATGGGCGATGAAATTAAGTTTTTTTCTTTAAGTTCAATCGGTTTTGATGATGATATTGAAGAAAATGGTAGCATTTTTTATGAAAATGCACTCATTAAAGCAAAAGCTGTTTCTAAGTTTATCAATAAGCCAGTTTTAGCTGACGATAGTGGTTTGGTTGTCGCCTCTTTAGATGGTGCACCTGGCATACATTCTGCGAGATTTGCAAGATTAAATGCTACAGATGAAGAAAACAATGAAAAGCTTCTTGCTTTATTAAAAAATCATGACGACAGGAAAGCTAAGTTTGTTTGTGAGCTAGTTTTATTATTCCCCAACAATAAAGTAATACATTCAGTTGGCGAAGTCGAAGGCTCAATCTTAAAATCTCCTAAAGGCAATTTTGGTTTTGGTTATGATCCAATCTTTTATTCAAGTGAGCTTCAAAAAGCTTTTGGCGAGGCAAGCTGTGAAGAAAAAAACTCTGTAAGTCATAGGGCTAGGGCCTTAAGGTCTTTGTTTTTAAAAATAAAGAACCTAAACAATTTGTAACACAAGATACAAGTTTTTGCCTTTAAGCCTTACTTTTAATTGGATTTATATAATTCTTACAAATTATGTATCTATAGCTACAAATTCTGTCATATACTGCCACATAGCAGTTTTAAATCTAAAAAAGAATCAATGTGTTTATTTTCAATTTAATCTTTTGAAATGACTAACAATGAATAAATTTAAATTTTACGGTTTACTTTCCTATATATTATTCATAACATAAAAAAGATCACCAGTTTCCTATTTACTATTTACATGCTCTTTCTTATCGTAAAAACGTATTAACCGCTAGAAAATTTTAGTTGCCAACCTGATATTTAAAATGTGTTATCGAATGTTTTTCTTTTGTTTTATCAATATCAGTCTTGAAATTTATTTTTGTCGAATCTTACATTTTCTCATTTTTTTTTCATCACAAAAATAAAAAACTTTGAAAGTTGCATTTACTTTGACAAACTTTCCGAGGGCTGACTCAAAAGTTACACTTAATCTAAGAGTTACTAAAGTTCACATCGCTTGTTTATGTGTTCAAAAGTATTGATTTTCTAAGATAAACTTTTAATTTATTTAGCTTTTTTGCTCCAATGTGTTTTATTTGTGAAATATTATGAATTTTGCTTCAAATGGTTATTAAATTGGTAGAAAGTTTTTGCATACTCTTTATTAATATATTATAATATTAACTATAAAGAGAAGAATAATCAATTTTCCAAGGAACGCTGTTGAACACATTTACGAATTTTAAAGTTAATAAGTCAAATGTAAAACGCATAAATGTTATGATGCTTTTCATAACTTTGTTTTTTGTTGTTTTTTTGGCAATATTTTCTTCAGGGTTAACATCTCATTCAATTCTCAATAGTGACATATCAGTAGTGGAGGCTGCTGGTCCTCCAGGAACGGGGCGCAATTCACAAATATTTAAGAAATTTTATTCTTCTGATTTAGACACCTCATATGAGTTTTATAAGCATAATGCAGGCGAAGATGTAACAAGAATCGGATACATTAGTACTGCGGCCACGGTTGGTGAAGAAGATTTCGGTACTAATTATAGAATTACTACTGACAAAATGGGTTATAGAGTTGACAGTGAAACAAAAGACAAGAGTTTTTATACCTGGTTAAAGTTTGAACTTAGTGATGAAATGCTTGCTTTAAGAAGAATGGGTTCTTTAAGAATTTATGTTCATAGTCGATATTGGACTGGTTGGAGCACTGACTATGGATATCTTGCACTAGGAAGAGCTGGTCTAAGTGAATCTGAGATTACTTATTCAAATTTTATACTAGGACAACCTAATACATTTTTCCAAACTCAAGGTTCTGGAACCTCTTCTTCGGGTGAGAGTAATTTATACATAAACACGGTTACAATGCAATCTTCTGGATTTAATAACGATGCGGATAGATATTTTTATTTGTTTGCGATTATTGATCCTTCTGGGAAAATTGCGGCAGCACATGGTCAATTTAAAATTACACTAAGTTATACTCAAGGTAGAGGATATAAATTAGCAAACAACGCAATAAGTATTGATGGTAGCCAAATACCTCTTGCAAATATTGGTGGTGAAATAAAATATAGGTGGAATAGTACAGGTGCCTTTACAACTATTTCGGGGAATACTGAATCTAGCACATTGAATTTTTCTAGCAAAACAGAGGTTTTAAATTTAGAAGCAACTCTAGATGTTAAAGGGTATAGATTTTTAGGTTGGGCGATATTCAGTTCAATTCTAACATCAAGGCCAGTGATAAATGTGACAGGTGTTAATGTTAATAATCAGAACGATCTTTTGCTAACAAATATAAAAAACAAAACAGGAACAGCATTATCTGGATTAGCTCAATGGATTCTTGGTACAAATGCGACAAGTACAAATACTGTTAATCTTCGGAGAAGTTCTGGAACCGGATATACTGAGCCACTAGAAGGGTCTCATATATATGCAGTCTATTCACCGGTATTTTTTGAAGTTCAATATAGACCTGGGGATGGGGGTTCGTTTAGTAACGTTACGAAATATGCTTTACCTTATGCTCAATATACGACAGGAGGAAATGATATTTTTCCAGGTGCTTCTAGCGCATTATTAGGCTGGGAAGACACTCTCGTGCCACCCTCATATTATGCTCCACAAACCGCATACGTTCTTCCCGTTGAACCACAAACAAACACATTTGTTAGTGGATATATTCGCTCTACAACTCAATATATATTGATTGCCAAATGGGCCTTAGTATCAGGCGATTCGGTTACAGGAATTACTGCAACACCGTATAAGCGAATTTTTCATGATAAATATGTTGATATGTATTATGACATTAGCATCAGTATTCCAGGAATGACAGTCGATAAAGTGTTTGTTAAATTTTCGTCTGGTGATTTGGCAGGACAATATGTAATGATGGATAAAGATCCCGATCCGGCTCACCCAGATGGATATATTGTTCCATATGCTTCGGGAAACTTTTTAATAATGGCAAGTGTTACTAAAACTATGTATACAATTACATATAATGCATCTGGGTGGTCTTTCCCAAGCGGACAACCAAACGATAATCAAAAAAGATATATTGAGGGTATTGGATTAAGTTCAGCTGATTTGCCTGTTCCTACACGTTCTGGTTATACATTTACAGGTTGGCGTTTAAATTCTACAAGTGGCACGCTTATAAAAACCCATGATCAATTAAAAAATGTTACTGGTAATATCACTCTTTATGTTGATGGTGAAAGTGTCAGCACTACAGCCTTAACAATTTCAAATGTTAATACCTTTAATCAATATATAGAATACTCCATTCCAAATAACAGTGTTTCACACTATAGTTCCCAAAAACACACTAATGTAAAATATCCTGAGCGCATATCTGGTCCTAACTATCAAACCTCTACTCAAGATGGCGTGTATAACACAGATGCAGGGGAGTGGGGAGATGCTCCTGGATATGGTTGGAAGTCTAGAAGAATGGGGAACAACACTTCAGCTTCTTTAAGAGCAGATTATTTTATTGCATTTTCAGGGAAAGCTCTACAATACATTCGTATGGGGGCCAAAGTTGAAATTTATGCTACAGCATATTTAGATATAGGTGCAGGTAGAGGTGGCCATGCTACTTCTGGTGGTCAAGGCTCAACTGCGATGCGAATGGGTATAATTAAAGGGAAACCTACAACATACGAAGGTCTATTCAATTGGAATAATAGTAAAGAAAATTATGATTATTACAATGGTGCGGGCAATTATTTAATGACTGGAAGGGTAGATACTTTAAGTGCTGGCTGGCACTGGAACAGTAATCATTGGAGATATTCAAATGCTACAGGAAGTGCTGGGACTTCGGATTCTCCTTTAATCATTGACGAAAATTGTGTTGGTGTGACTCTTAGTCTTTTTGCAAGGCTGTATGATGAACACTCATCATTATGGTATGGAAATTTTGCTAGAGCTAGAAATATGAAAGTGTATGTTAGATTTTCACAAGGACTTGTTGAAACTAATACAGTAACTTATAAAGGAAACGGTGGTTTAATTAAAGGTACATCATTAACTGAATATTCCCAAACCTTTGGAACTACAGTAGACAATGCAAGTCATTATCCTGGTGATCAAAGTGCTATAAATAGAGTGAATGCAATTAGAAGCACGGTGCAAGTTCCAGTGGCAGGAAATGTATTTGAAAGATCAGGTTATGAATTTTTAGGTTGGAGTACTTTATCCGACGCAACATCCCCTGATGCCACATATACGGTTGGATCATCATATTTAAATACCCATGGACAGTCTTATTCAATTGGTAGCGGTGGAGCGATAAGTAGGTCTGCAACACCAATTACATTATACGCAGTTTGGCAACAGATTGGCCGTGTTATAGCTTCGTATGACGTGTTTATCGGAAATTTAAGTGAGGGTGGTGGAATATATTATAGACCAAGAATGCCAAAGGTTAGAACAGGTGATTATAGCTTGCCTTCAAATCCACAAACTGGAGAAAATTTCAACTATAATGGTTTTGTTAGAAGTACAAGCCAGAGTGGTGTTTACCATTTGACATATAATAGTTTAATACTAATTGATGACACTACATCTGACTATACCGCCGAGTACAAATATAAAAACTCAAGTGGGGTTCCCATAGCATATCCTTATCCCAATCCGATTCCTTCTAGTACCACAAATATAACACACAATATGATTTATTGTTATGTTTGGGAGTTGTTTGCTCCAGGTGTTAGTGCAACCGATAAAGAGGTGGTATACGGTACATCGGTAAACTTAAAAGATTGTTTAAATTTTGCAAGTATTCCTGCTGTGCAACTTTCTAGCAATACAACATATAAGGTTGCAAACGGTAAGGACGCTGCTGAAGGAACTGGATGGACACGAAATAGTAATTTGATTGGTGATACGCCTAGTTCAGATCATCAAAATTATTGGAGAGATCCTACAAATAATAGGGGTGTAATTTTTGAGCATGTTGAAAGTACTGCTTATCTTGCAGCAAATATTTTTCAAGCTACAGTTTATTACCAAAGAAATATGGGTAATAATATTGTATTGACTAGTGTTAAGTCAAATGCAATAACCGGTGCAAGTGGCGGGCTTAAAGTCTTTATTTATCCAATTGTTTTAGAGGTATCTATAGATATGTCTTCTACAAAAACATATGATGGAACAGCACAAAGTCCTTATTTTGACATTGAAGCGAAGACTGCGAATCAAGTGGTTACGCCTGGTGTAAATGTTGCAAATGTTTATGAAAATGAATTGGGAGACTTGGAGAATATTTTTGCACATACAAACAGGGGACTCAAATTTATTACATCTTATCAATATAAAAATCTTATTGCCTCTGAGTCGGCAAATCCTCCAGTAGATGGGGTAAGGGAGTTCAAAAATGCAGGTGCATATTCGCTTATATCACTTAGACCAGCTTACAATGAATCAGATCCAAATGCGGAGAAAAGAAACTACAACTATGCTTTCAAAATAGGACCAACTAATCAATCTGCAAATTCAGGTGAGTCATATATTCCAAAATCTGGTTTTTCTACATTAGCAAGAGATTTAAAAGATACAACTGTGTTTAATATGCAGGCAAAGAACTTAGATGTTATCTTATTGTATGCTAAAAAATCATATGGTGCGGCTTTTGACAATACAAAAGTAATTATTGATGATTTATCTCATCTTTATGACCTTTCTCAAGAAACAAGCCATTGGCTAATGTTCTTAGATGGCATGACCACAGCTGATATGCAAACTGCAAATATCATTGATGCACTTAAGTTACTCTTAGTAAGACAAGGTTATGATACAAGCACAAATCAAACAAGCTGGCAAAAGACTCCAGCAGATGATACCGACCCAGTTAAGGATCCAAACGGCAATACTTTGTATTATGAAATAGCACTAAGAGCAGGTAAACTTTTGAAGAGTACTTATGTTAACAATACAAGCGATCCATTCAATGCCCAGTATAGAAATTTAGCGAATAATTATAATTTTTCTGCAGGCGCTTTAGATTATTCAAGCATTACAGACCCAGCTTTAGCAAATATGCTCAATGCTTTTAACATTTATGCAGATCAAGATACCGTTTCTCAAACTATAAACTATCAAGGTACAAGTGAAACTTGTTTTGTTGGAGACTATGATCCGACAGCAACTGGAGCTGGTTCAAATAAAGGAGTTTGGCTTGAGATGGTGCAACTTGAAATAAATATTAACTGGACAACTACAAACTTTACATATAATGGTACAGCACAAGGTAAAACTGGTTCAGTTACAGGTATACTAACAAGTCAAACAGTAACTTTCTATGTTGAAAAAGTAGGTGGCGATCTTGCTTTAACACCTATAGCTGGTAATGGTGCTTTGAAAATCACTGATTTAACAAGCACTGATGCTGGTACATATTATGCAAAGTTAAAAATCACCGATCATAATTATGTATTAGCAAGTGGTGATGAGGTGAATTGGGAGATTAAAAAAGCTCAGATTAGTTTTTCTTCAGCATCGGGATATGTTACAAATGGTACATATAATACACATGGCAAGATGTTGACGGGTACCTTTACTCAAAAAGATTTCACAACTGACAACATATATGGAGCAGGCTTAGATTATGGATATAGATGGAATATATCTGGAATTTATTCAGGCGATTCTGTATATTTCCAACTTACAAGATATAATAATACTTCTTTTGCCCATACAGGAAATGAAGCCTTTCCAGGTGTTAGTCCATCAAACATTAAACTAATGACAAGCTACTTGACTGGTTATAATTGTAATTCTAATCCATCAAATTATACAACAATCACTGCTGCTACAAATGCAACTCCTTATTATTTCTTAGCTCATAATGTGGGAAGTTATTATTTTAGAATTTCAGGTAGTAAGTCAAATTTAAAAAATGCTACATCTTCACCTAAATTTACTACTGCAACACCAGTTGGAACAAACTATTACATAGGTCAATATACCGATGATTATACTCAACAAACCTTTATGATAACAAAAAAAGCATTGACTTTGACTTGGGAAACTGTAGCAGCAAAGACATATAATGGGGCATATCAAGAAATTTTAGCTTTTAGTGTTTTGGGGCTTCAAGGTCTTGATGAAGTGAAATTAAAGATTAGATTCCCAGCAGGAATGCAGATGGTTGAAGAAATGTCAGGGGGTGGCGAAGCACATGTTGTAGAAAATCCTACTACAGTTACTCCTCCAAATTTAACAAAAGATCATATAATGAACAAAAATATAGCATCATCTAGTTCATATTCTATTAGGGCAAGAGATGCCAAAACATATACTGTGACTGTACTTCAATTGGAAGGAACACATAAGGATAACTATGACTTTTCAACGGATTCTAAAGAAGCTACCATATCTAAAAAAGTTCTTTCTTTCACTTGGAATGATATGTTCAATGGAACTAGTACATATATTTACTGTAAAGATTATATTGGTCCCAAGTTAAGTATTGGCAATATTCAAAGCCAAAGTGGCACTTTAGATTCTATAAAACTTAAAGTAAGACTACCTATTGGTGTTAAGTTTCAAACTCAAATTAGAGCATCTGGTTCAGATCCTTTTGTCAACACTGATATTGTTTCACCTGTCCCAACAAATGCAGTAGCAGACTATGAAACAACCGCAAATGTTACAAATTCGACTACTAATAGTTTTTATAGATTTTTAGCAATGAATGTTCTTCCAAGTGGTTCAACATACAAAGCAACAATTGTTGAGATATCTGGCACACATGCAACTAACTATACACTTACTGGTGCATCAAATCTTTCAAAAGAATTTACAATTAATCCTAAGAAGTTTAATGTAACTCCAAGTGCTACCGAAACATTGACATATAACGGTCAAAGCCAAGGTGTAACTCTAACAGTTACCTCTAGTGATTTATATGCTGGTGATACAGTAACATTTATTGTTCCTTCTCAAGGTACTGGTAGCAATCAATATAATTATAGTGGGGCATCAGGTGGTGCTGTTTCTAAGCCTGATTATACGGTTTCACTAAATGTGCATAGTTTCAAAGGTGTTTATGCAAATGCATATCTTTCAACTGTAGGTTACCGAGTTGTAATTTATGGTTCAGCAAATCCTAATTATTATTTTGAAAATGCAAATGGAGTAATAAGCTCTACTAATCCATATACTCGTGATTTTGTAATTAATCAATTAAAAGCAGGCTTAACTTGGGGCACATTAATATTCACTTACAATGGTACAACGCATACATTAACCCTTCCAACGGTCAATAATAAAGTTTCGGGCGATACGGTCAATACAGCCTGGAACGATGGAACAGGTTATACTCATGCTGAAAAAAATAAAGGTAATTATGTTGCGCGAATTTCAAGTACATTATCAGGAACACATGCTCTAAATTATTATTTAGACAGTGCTGATTTAACTAAAGATTGGGAAATTGTTGCAAAACTTTTAACTTTTACATTTAGTTCTTCTTCTCCAACTTATGCGAAAAGTTTCATCGAAGCTGCAAACTTAGGAATTAATGGGATTTGTACAGGTGACGTAATATGGTTAAATATGACTGTTACCGCTGGAGTAAAAATGCAGTATAATAGTATGGATTATTTCAATCCTGCAATAACTACTGGCGGAACTACTTTGACCAATCAATTGGTAGCTGCTGATACAACATATAAGCTTCTTGCACAAAATGCTGGGTCATATAGTATCACCATTAATACAACATCATTAGCTGGAACTTCTGCAGCAAACTATAGAATTGATGCAACATATGGAAAAACTTTCTCAATTAATAAAAAAATTGTAGCAATTATTGGGTGGTATACTGGAGATTTTGTACCAGGGGGATCAAACACCGCATATTCATCCGCTCATAATCAATTTACATATGATAATACAAATAAGAAAGTAACAGCTGGCTATGAAGTTGCAGCATCTGGCGCAATCTATCCTAATGACGAAAAAGTATATTATGGCGATAGTATTAATCTTTCATACACACCATCATCTGGGTATCAAGCTAATATTCAAAAAAATGCAGGAACATACAATGCTATAGTTCAAACTTTAAATACAAACTATCAACTTAAGAATAGCAATCTAACTTTACAATGGAAAATTAATCAAGCGACTATTCAAATCCAATTTTCAGAAAAAGCTGGTGACAAAATTTCTAATTATAATTATAGATATTGTGGTGGAAATCAAGGTTTATATGTAAAGTTTACAGGCATTGCATCTAGTGACTATGTAAAGGCAGCAATTACTTTAACTGGTACTTTTGCTGTTAGCGAAATTACTAGTGGAGTAACGCAAGTTGAAAACAATGTAAATTATGAGTTTTCCGCAAAACATGTTAATTATAATTCGGGTGTCATATCATATAAAGTAAGTATTACTCAAGTCGCTGATTCAAAAGGCGATACTGGCAATGCATCAAACTATACATATGGAGGTAGTTTCCCTGTTGAAAAAGAATTCACAATACAACAAATCTTATTAGATTTTACATGGGGAGCCACTGATATTACATATACTGGAAGTACAATTAACTATCCATTGCCTACAATTGACAATTTAATTACTGGTGATCAAGCTAGAATATATCTCATTAAAGATGAAACTCTTACTTCTCCAGATGTATGGTCAGCAGTTAATGTAGGAACATATTATGCACATTTATCATCAAATGTTGGTGTCGTAGGATCAACAGGATTGCATGATTATAGAATGCCAATTTCAACTGATCCTAATTATGGCAAAATGATAAAACAGTGGAAAATAGTAAAACGCGTTATTCAAGTTACACAATTTGCATCAAACGACTTAACATACAATACCAATTTCCAAATTGCAAAGATTTTGAAAGTTACAGGGTTACAAAATGCAAGCGATGACATTAAACTTAAATTTAGATTATCTGCTTACTTAAAAGTTAACAACTATACTGATCAAGTTCCACCAGTAATCGGTTCATCTGTAATTGGTGCAGGCGATTATGTAACTCCAACACTTGATGATTACACGATGATATCTTCTCTTTCTTCAGATGCTACTACAAGTTCAGGGCAATTATTAGCTGTGCAAGCAAAATATGGAAGAACAGCCATATATCAAGTTACAGTTTTAAGTTTAGATGGCGCACAAGCAAGCAACTATGAAATAAGTCAAGTTTCATTTAACTTTTATGTAGCTCAAAAATCAGTTAATGTTGCTGGTTGGTATATAGATAGTTCAGGTACAACACAATATAGTTCTTCTTCATTTACATATGATGGTAGTTCAAAAGTTGTATATCCTAAAGATACAAATGGTGCAGCATTAGCCTTTTATGCAGGCGATTCCGTTACCATCACTTATACTGGAGATTCCAATTCACAAATAAATGCTGGCACTTATACTACAACAGTTACTCTAGGCACAGATTTAGTTAGTGCTAGCTATAAATTGACAGGTAGTACTACATTAACAAATTGGGTGATTGCACAAAGAAAAATTGTATTAAGTTGGCAAGGTGATACTTCTGCAACATGGTCTACACAAGGTTCATTGTTAGTTGTTACATATGATAGTAGTGCTCACTATATATTTGCAAATATCACAAATAAGGTTGCATTAGATGATGTTGCTCTTACTTACAATACGAGTACTACCTATACTGATGTTTCATCGACTCCATATTCTAGAACTGTTACAGGACTATCGGGCACTGCAAAAAATAATTACACCTTAAATGGCGTTACAAATCTTAATCAAGAGTGGAATATTTTGCAGCGCACAATAACCTTTGTTTGGGGTTCAGTTTCAACTATTACATATAATGGTTCTCTACAAGGAATTGAGTTAGCTATTAGCAATATTGCTGGAACAGATGTTTTATCTTTTGTTTTCAATACTACTGCAGGTGTTGAGGGAACTAGCATAGGAAATTGTACAGTATCTAATGATTCTGCCAATAACAAAGTAACTGTTACTAATACTGCTGTAAGTCTAAGTGTTGCTTTTGAGGCCATAAATTATGGGACATATACTGTGTCAATTAATTCAAGCACTGGTATATCTGGAGCAAAAGCTGCTAACTATAATTTAACTGGTCAAACACTTTCAAAGTCATGGACAATAGGAAAGAAACAAATAACCTTTACACTTACATCAAGTAGTCCATTTACGTATATTGCTCAAACAGAGCAAGGTGTCGTTGTTAAAGTTAATGGTATAGTTGCAGGTGATAATATAATTTTATCAACTAATACAACAGGTGGTACATTAACCACAAATGAGTTAAATGGTGTAGCCGTTAATTCTAGCTCAAATTATAATTTAAAAGCAATTGATGCTGGAAATTATTCAACAGTTGTTTCTACTACAATTACGGGAACTTCTGCATCAAACTATGAACTTCCCGCAGCAGTAGCTTCAAGAACTTTTGCTTTTGTTATCAATAAAAAACTCATAGAAATCATTGATTGGTATGTTGGGGACTTTAATCCAGATGGTGGAAATACAGCATATACTTCAAATGCCTTTGTCTATGATGGAACAACTAAGAAGGTAACAGCAGGATACAACATTGGAGCAGCAACTGCAGGTGATAAAAAAGTTTATAATAGTGATAAAAATTCAATTTCTTTCTTGTATAACACAGGAACAAATTTAAATACTCAAATTAATGCTGGAGCATATAGCACAAAGGTCAGCTTAGCAAATACTACACCAAGCTCAAATTATACTATATCTACTTCTGATCCTAAGCTAACTTTATCATGGCAAATTTCTCCAAGAATAATAACCATTAATTGGGTTGGCGACGCTCCTACAAGTAGTTGGACCGATGATTCTGGAACTTTAAGTAGGGTATATGATGCTGCTCAGCATAACATTTATGCTGAAATTAGCAATAAAGTTGGCTCAGACTCCATTACCGTTACATATGGTGGGGATAGAAATAAAACTGATGCTGGAAGTTATTCTAGCTCTGTTGCATCAATTGATAATAGTAACTATACTTTGACTGGCGCATCAAATACTTCTAAAAATTGGAAAATAACAAAGAGAATAATTACTATTAGTTGGAGTGGTGCTGATTCTTTTGAATATAATGCAGCTCTTCAAGGGGTACAGTTATCGGCTTCAAATTTTGTTACAACTGAAGCTGTTACATTGCTTTTAGCAATGACTAGCTCAAATCCAGTTACTGTGACCTCATCAAACTCTACTGTTGGTGGTGCAGATCCAAACTTCACCCTTGCTTCGTCACAGGCTTCGTTACTTGCAAATGTTCAAGGTAAAAATGCTGGTTCCTATCAAGCAAATGTTAGTTTAGGTGCTGCTTTTACAGATAACTACACTTTAAGTGGAACAGTACAAAAGATTTTTGCCATAACTAAAAAAGTTATTTCTTTAACATGGTCTGGTGCAAGTTCGTTTACATATAACACACAAAATCAAGGTCTAACTTTAACCGTTTCTGGTATTTTGGGTAGTGATGCTAATTTAGTTGAATTTATGTTGACAATAGCAGGTCAAGTTACCTTAATTGGTGTAGGTATAATCACTACAGGACAAAGAAAGCTAGCTAATGGATCACATAGTTTTGTTGCAACAAATGCTGGAGCGTATTCTGTTCAAATTGGAGCTAATCCTTCTGGAACTAGTGGTGCAAACTATTCGATAAGTGCATCACCTTCATTAACAGGTGCATTTACTATCGCAAAGAAGAATATAACTATTCAAAACTGGTATGTAAACTCATACACCATTGGTGGAAGTAATACTCAATATACGAATTCATCATTTACATATAACGGTACTGCAAGAACAGTTGTTCCAGGATATTTAGATGGTGCAACTTTAGCGACAGACGGAAGATTTTATACATCAGATTTATCATCAACTCCTACTTTTTCATATCAAGGGGATACCAACACTCAAACTAATGCAGGTTCATATACAACCCAAGCTGAGATATCATCGAGTTCAGATTTATATGCAAATTATGTAATTTCAGCAGGAGCTACATTAAATTGGTTGATAAGTCAACAAACAATTACAGTGTCATTTTCTGGCAGTTCTTCATTTACATATAATGGGCAAAATCAAGGTGTCACAGCTACAGTTAGCGGAATTATTGGCTCAGAGCAAGTAAAATTAACAACAACAACGAATGTAACGTCAAAAGGCTTTGATTCTAACACATTGATATCAAACGGAACATTTAACTTTTATAGTAAAAATGCAGGAAGTTATAGTGTTTCAGTGACAGGCGTTAATGATACAAATTATAAATTAAATAATCCTCCAATAAATTCGAGCTTTACTATTTCACAATTAACAATTCAATTATCTTGGGGCACAACAA
Source organism: Clostridiales bacterium (assembly GCA_012800525.1). Lineage (GTDB taxonomy): Bacteria > Bacillota > Clostridia > Christensenellales > DTU072 > JAAZJD01. Next base: position 55,229 of record JAAZJD010000021.1, on the reverse strand, counting down.
CTTTTGAGTATAATGCTGGTCAACAAGGACCACTTTTACCAACAATTTCCAATAAAATTAATCCTGATGATGTAATTTTAAGTTGGAATGATGGTGTTGATGGTGGCACAACTTATTCTCATTTGCAAACAAATAAAGGTAATTATGATGCAAGAATTTCAAGCACTCTCACTGGATTAGATGCAGGAAACTATACGCTAACAGGTGTGACTCTAACCAAAGATTGGAAAATTGTTGCAAAGAAAATATCATTTACATTCACTGCTTCAAGTTTAACTTATTCTGGAAGTTATTCACAAATAGGGACACTTCAAGTTGTTGGTGTGTTTGCGGGTGATACAGTCAAGTTAAATGTCAATGTTACAGCAGGCGTTAGATTAACATATAGCTCAAATGAGTATTTTGATGTAACAGGTGGAATAAGCACAGGTGGGGTAACTCCAACCCATGGATTAAGTTCAGGTGTTACTTATGGTGTATTAGTAAAAGATGCTGGTGCTTATACATTCACTATAAATACAAGCTCACTAATTGCAACTCATGCACCAAATAGTAACTATGAGATAGATACTACATATTCACAAACTTTTACAATGCAAAGAAGGGCATTAACTTTAACTTTCTTTGAATACTATCACACAAAATTAGCTGCTTATAGTTATGAATATGACACTACATATCAAGGAGTGCGTGTGCAAGTTGGAAATATTGTTTCAAGTGAGCAAATATATGTGTACATAGGTGTCACTGGTGGTACACCAATAAAGATTTACACTGTTTATAATTCAGGCACAAATACTTTTACTAATGATCTCGGTTCAGCTACAAATGTATATACAAGTGGAGGAACAAGTTTTGACATTGGTTTGACGGGTGTTAATTATGGAAATTATAGTGCGGCAATTTCTCATGTAATTGATACAAATGGCAATTCTAGTGCAACTGGAGGAAATTATAGTTTACCTACAACTAAGTCTCAAAGTTTTGATATTGAAAAGAAAGAGTTAACAATTGATTGGCAAAGTACTACAACTTATACATATGACAAAACAACTAAGTCTGTAACAGCTGTTGCTGGTGGATTGATTAGTCCTGATACTGCTTCATTTGTATATTCTGAAACTGGAGAACTTCAAGAAGGAAGAAAGCTTAAATCTTCTGCTATAAACTATGGCTTGTATCGTTCGCTCATAGTAGGGCTTACTGCAGGATCAAATACTAACTACAAGCTACCAACGAGTGGATTATATAAAGATTGGCAAATAGATCAAAGAGTTGTTGATATTACATGGCCATCTACTGTGTCATTTGTTTATGATGGAACTCAAAAGAGTGTGAATGGAACGATATCTAATATAGTATCTGGAGACACTGTTAGTTTAGTATATGAAACGACTGGTACCACTAATATTGATGGAGTAATATATACCTATGCAACTTCTGCTACAAATGTTGGAAAGTATCTCTCAAAAGTTACAGGTCTAAATAACAATACAGATTTAAACTATAGATTACCACTATCAAGTGAGACTACACTTTATGCAAAATTATCAAAGCAATGGGAAATCACAAAGCGTCAAATTACTGTTAGTTTCAGTGGTAGTTCAACATTTACATACGATGGAACTGCTCATGGAATTGATGTTACTTTTTCAAATTTAATTGCAAGTGATTGTGCTAATAATTTGCTTGGCATAGTGATAAAGGTTTCAGATGGTACTACTCATAATAATGTTTCAATTGTTACATCAGGAAGTGTCACTAGCTTTATTTATCAAGGTGTTAGAGAAATAGATGCAGCAACTTATACAGTTTCTTTAGTTTCTATGAGCAATGATAACTATAGTATTGATCTTACTCAACAAGCCTCTTTTGTCATCAATAAAAAGACACTAACACTAGCATTTTCAGAAGTATTTACGACTGGAATGAGAGTAGGCGCCCCAGGAAGTTATGAATATACTTATTCGAAAGGTAATCAAGGAATTGGGTTAGAAATAACTGGAATTGTAAAGAGAGGTGCATCACCAAATTATGATGCTGTTACTCTAACAGCAACAAGTAATGCTCCAGGTGGAAGTCATTCATTTAATAGTGTTAATGATGAAATTACTGGTAGTATCACCGCTATAAATGTAATTACAGGTCAATATACTGCAAACTTCCAAATTAATCATCAAAATTATGCTTTAAATATTTTAACAAATTCAAAATCTTGGAAAATCGTACCAAAAGGAATAACTATCTTAATTTATACACTAGATGATGTATTATATAACACGAGCCATAATCAATTTACATATGATGGAACGACAAAAGGTGTGAAAGCTTTACCTGAAATTACTAATGTTACTGCAAACACAAGTAACCCTGGTGTTTATTCAGGAGATACAGTAAGTTTTGCATATAGTGGTACACAACAAGCGGTCAATGCTAACACATACAATGTTACTGTTAATATGGCTTCAACCTCTCCATCAACAAATTATTCTGTAAATCAAAGTGTTACATGGAAAATTAATCAAAGAACTGCAACAATATCATGGGTAGGTGAAAACAGTGCAGGTAGTTGGTCATATTTAACAATGCCAGAAGTCGTATATGACTCTACCGCTCATAACATAGTTGCTGTTGTTTCTAATGCAATTGCTGGGGACACCTTTACCTTTACATATACAGGAAATACTTCGCAAACCAATGCAAATGTATCAGGAACTTATTCAAGAACACTCACAGGTGTAGGTAACGCTAATTACACACTTACAGGTGTCGCTAATTTAACTCAGCCATGGAAGATAACACCAAAAGCTTTAATTGGTAATTGGACAGGGTCTTTGCAGTATGTATATGCAAATACTTTGTATGGACCAACTTTGACGGTATCAGGTTTAGTTGGTACTGATACAGTTTCGTATGATGTAGCCACAGTAATTTCTAATAGTAGTGATACCATAGTTGAAACTGCAGTTGCAAATTGTTCAATTACGCAAACTTCAGCTCCAGGAGATCCACAAACATTCAGGGTTGCTGCTACTTCAACAGCAACATTTTCTGCAAAATTTGAAGCAAAAGCATACGGCACATACAAAATGAAAGATGTTACTCTTGTAAGTGCTGCAGGTTCTACAAATTATACATTAGATGTTGATGATTTTGAATGGACTATTGGAAAGAAAAAGATTGTCTTTACTTGGGAAGGTAACACTTCGTTTATTTATAACACAGCAAATCAAGGTATCAGTTTGAAGACATCAACAGATTCGATATATCAAAATACTTCAAATCCTGGTGGTTTGGATGAAGTAACATTAAATCTTTCATTGCTTGGTAATTTCACTGTTGGTAACACCACAATAGTTAACGTGGCAAATAATACGAGCTATCCATATCAAGCTAAAAATGCATCTAGTTATACTATAACCGTACTCGATTTGATTAGTGGAAAAGATGGACATAACTATGAATTAGATTCTTCAAATGTAAAAGTTAAATCATTTACAATTTCAGCTAAAGAGATCTATATTGCTGGTTGGTATGTCGGCGATTTTGTGCCAGGGGGGTCAAATACTGCATATTTAGCCGATCACTCTCAATTCATATATAATAACACATCTAGGAAAGTAACTCCTGGCTATGATATTGGTGCAGCAAATGGTACTGATAAAAAAGTATATACTTCAGATTCACCAATAAGTTTTGAATATCAAGCAGATAAAGATTTGAATATACAAAAAAATGCAGGAACATATGAAACCATTCCAAAAACAATATCTACAGGTGTTAGTGCTAACTATGTAGTAGTATCTAATGCATCTAATCCTGCAGCTTTGACATGGAAGATTAATAAGTCTACTGTAACTTTAACTATATCTCCAAGCTCTCCCCCAACTTATACATACGATGGACAAGAACAAGGAATATCTTATGCAATTACAGGAATTGCAAATAGTGATACCATATCACTTGATGTAGATTTTGAGGGTCCATTTACTACTAAAGGATTTAATAGTGGTGAGAGTCTTGCCCAAAATACCACATATCATTTCAAAGGTAAAACTGTTTATATAGATGGAGGCACTGTTAAATCATATACTATAACAATTAATTCATTGACAGACAGCAATGGAAATTCCACAACAGGCAGTGATTGCAACTATACTCTATCTAAAACAGATGGTTCATTTAAGATAAATCCTAAGACTGTCACTGCAACTTGGGGCACATATAATTATGTGTATAATGGGTTAGAACAAGCCGTTTCTCTTCCACAAGTAAATGGTAAAATTGCAGGGGATACTGTTGATTTTGTCTTTACTGCAGATTCTGTTCATAAAGCAACAAATGCTGGTACATATATAGCAAAGGTTTCTACTACACTTACTGGTGCTGATGCAAATAATTATACATTTACTGGCTCACAACTTAGTTGGCAAATTGCTACAAAAGCTTTGGATTTAGTTTGGGGTGATGACCCAAATGAAACACTGTTACCTGATAATTTCTCATATACATATACGGCAAAACTGATTGGTGTTGAATTATCTGTAACTGGCTTAATTACTGGAGAAAGTGTAGGTGTTAATTATACAAACGATGGATTAGTTAGCTCTACTTCAAATTATGCTAGTGGTTCTGGCACAACACCTAATTTAAGTAGCATTAGTAAACACTATTTTGCTTCAATTAATGCAAGCGAAGGTTCAACTCCATCATACTATGCAATTAAGGCTACTAGTCTAAACAATTCTAACTATCACATTAATCCTTTAAGCACTAAAACAAAATCTTGGGCTATAGTTAAGAAAACATTAGGCTTAGGCTTTACTTATACATCGACACAGCAAGTCACTTATGATGGCTCAAATCATGGAATTATTTTAACAGTGTTTAATATTCAAGCTAATAGTAGCAGTGTATATGATGAATTAACTTTAACTTATACTGCAAGCTCAGGACTTACTTGCACTACACTTGTGTCAGGCACAACTCTAATATCAAATACTACTTACACATTCTATGCTAAAAATGTTTTATCGGGTGGATATACATTAAGTATTACTGCTATAGGCGGTGCAGCAAAAGATAACTATAAAGCAACATTGCCAGCGCAGTCAACATTAGACATTGTACCATTGTCACTTAATGTAACTTGGTATGGTGATACAAAAGCTGGAGCACCATCATTTGATTCGAACTTTGAAACTACTTACTCTGGTATTGAAAGATATGTGTATGCTGACCCAACAAACAAAGTAGCTGGAGACACAATTGGCTTTTTATATCAAAACAATACTTATACAAATGCAAGCAGCACCGCTTATCAAGCTTCAATTACTCAAATAACAGGTGCAAGTGCCAATAATTATGAATTATCTGTATCAGCTCAACAAGCTAGATCATGGAAAATAAATCCAAGAGAGATAACAATTTCTTGGTTTGATTATGTTGATGGAAATGTGAGATATAAAACCACCGGATATACTGCAGGGCAAGCTGGGGATATAAAAGTAGTAATTAACAATATAGTTACTGGCGAAACGCTCCCAGAAAGTGTTACTTATGAAAATGCTGGAGGTCTTCCAGTTCTTTCTCCAACAAATGCAGGCGAATATACTGCGACAATTGGTTTAACTTTAGGAACAAATTATGTTTGGGCTTCAGGTGCATCAAATAAATTAGGTTTCAAGATCTATCCATATGTAATCAGTGGTTCTTCGCTAGAATGGGAATATGTTATAACGAAAGCAGGGCTACCACCTGCAGTTAAAGCACATACATGGGGAACTCCTGTTACTTTTGTCGATTCGACTTCATATCATAATTTCAATGTTACAAGCGTAGATGATACTTTAGTTCAAAATGTTACGATTTCAACAGAAACTTATTATGGATTGTGTACTTGTGGTTTAGAGGCAACTAATATTAGCAATGTACATATAAATCATCAATGGCCAGATCCTAATCAATTGCCTACAAATCCCAAATATGTAGATTTGCCAAATAGTGGTCCTATGCATGCAGGAAAATATTGGTTAACTTTGAATATATCTGGCTCTAATGCTGCTAACTATGTCTTTGATGCTCTTGATGATGGATATTCTAATGCCACCTATTTTGATGATAATTCAGGGGTAGGACCTATAAAGCTAAAATATCCTCAAATCACTCCGACTACATTTGTTCATGATATTGCATTGACAGATTTGACTCAAAATAGTTCAACTTTTGGCGAAATTAAGACTAAGTATGTTTTAACTTTCACTATCAATAAAAAAGTGCAAGGATTTAATCCAGGTTCCTCAGTTCTTGATTATACAGAATCTTATTTAGGAAAATACTATAGGCATGAGCCTTATTCAAGTCTTCCACCTGCAAGCGTTTTAGTAGATGTAACAAAAAGACTTGACCCATCTTCCGGATATACAAGTTTAGGAACATATACATTGACACAATACAGAAATCAACCAAATAATGTTAAAGATGTGGGGGATTATGAAATTCATTTTTATGATACGTCTGGAGGAAGTGGTGGTTCAGACTGTGATAATGAATTTGGAACGGTCAGCAGTATAGCATTAACTGTTTTAATTCTACCCAAAATAATAATATTAGATACATACGGGAATGGCAAAAAGGAATATGATACAACTACAACATATCAAGGATTCACGGCACCTACAGGCAGTGTTGCTCCTGCAAGTGCACTTTGGTATGATGGATTAAAAATTACAGGAGATACTGTTAATTATTCTGCAGCATATAACTCAAAAGATGTGGTATCCGCTGATGAAATCGAATTTATCTTGACTGGAACGTCTGCAGCAAATTATATTGTACATCTTGGCGATTTCACATACTTTAATGATTACAGGAATCCAGATGACATTGAGGGAGCTGTTGATGATGTCAAAACAATTCTTACGACTTCAGATATCACTGATCTTGGAATAACCCCTAAAGCAATAACTGCAACATGGTCGACTCCGCAAACATTTACATATGATGGGACTACTCATCATGTAAAAGCAAACTTAATTGGTGTTTATACCTCAGATTCTAATGATGTAACAGCTACATATACTGGAAGCAGTGTTTCATCAGCAGCCGATGTAGGTAATTATTCCGTTGAGATAGATTCATTGGGTGGCAGTGCTGCTTCTAACTATACTCTTGGGTCAACAACTTATTCAGTTAACTGGAATATTACACAAAGACAATTAGTGTTAGCATGGACATCAAACAATTTAGATGCAAGTAGCAAGGCAATATATTCATCAGCAAACAATATTGGAAAGATTTTGACTATATCAAATATTATCACTGGTGACACCATCAAGTTGACAGGTGTTTTAACAGGTGAATTTGTCAATGCTAATGTATTAAGTACTCCCGTTGTAGGTGATGCTTCAGGAGAAGGCTCATATGACTTTTTCGGAAGAAATGTTGGGATTAGAACAATAGCTATTAATGGATTAGCTATTGATACTTCAACTGACAATGCAAATTATACACTAACTTCAACATCTTCAAGTTTCGAGATTACTCCTAAGACAGTAGATTTAACGTGGCATACAACTGCAGGTCATGGTTTTGATTCTAATTTTGAAACAACATATGATAAAACAACAAAAACAATATATGGAACACTTGCAAGTGGTGGGTTAACAACTGGTGATGGTAAAATATACGCTGTCGATTATAACGATGTTGGAATAGCCTATCTAAATAATTCAAAGGTCAATGCTGATAGTTATACTGCTAGCGCATCACTAATATCATTAAATGGAACTACTGCTGCAAATAATTACACTATAAATAGTGCACATCAATCCAAAGGTTTCAAAATTAATACAAGAGGATTAACTATTTCATTTGCTCCTACAACAACAGCTAGTGGCTATGAAGACATTTATGATACAAATAAACATGGTGTAATAGTTACATTTGTAAATATAATTACTGGTGATGTTGTTACTATAAACCCAACGCTCGGAAGTCCTTCCATGCTACTTGAATTTGTCAGTGGAAAATATAGAATAACAGCTACGTTAGCAGGTCATTATTCTGTTACAATAGATCAGATTTCTGGAAATAGTAATTATCATTTAGATTTAACATCAAATCCAACTGGATTTACACAAGATTGGGATATTTTACAAAGAGAAGTTACTCTACAATGGAGCACAACCACCTTTACATATAACGGTGCTTCCCAAGGGCCAGCTTTACCTACAATCAATAATACAATCACTGGAGATGATGTAGCTATAAGTTGGGATACAAACTATACTAATACTGCAACAAATAAAGGTAATTATACAGCAGGAATTTCAAGCACTCTTACAGGAGACGACGCAGCTAACTATGTTATATCGGGAGCTTTAACACAAGATTGGTCAATAATAGCAAAAACACTAAGCTTTGCTTGGCAAAATTATTTTGAAGACTATGTAACTGGCTCTACTCAGCTTACAGCAGATGCTGCAATCAGTGTCTCATATGATAAAGATTATTATGGCAAGGTTTTAACAGTTACTGGAATAATCGGTGCAGATCAAGTAAGTTTAAATTATTCATTAAATAGTACAAACATTCAATCCAATTTAAGTGCAGGAACATTATTTGGAAATGCTACTGCGATTACATTTAAATCTAATTTAGCCCTTGACTCAGGGTATACAATTTCAATTCTTTCTGTAGACGATAACGATAACTACGCTTTACCATTAAGCAACACATTAAAATCTTTAACTATTAGTAGAAGAGAGCTTACATTTACTTGGGATGCTCAAACTCAATTTACATATTCAAAAACTGAAGAAAAAGTAGAAGGAACTTTAAGCAATATTGTCACAAAGAGCGGAACTCCTGATACAGTTTCAATAACTTTTGATAATTCGGGAAATGTTTTGAGCGGAAGAATGTCTAAGAGTAGAGCAACAAATGCAGGCTTATATACTTCAAGAATTGTTTCTTTAACGGGTGCTGATAGTGCAAACTATAAGTTAGCAAGTGCAACAGTTATGAATACCAATTGGGAAATCAAAGCAAAAGTTGCTGAATTTACATGGGTAGGGCAAACTATTTATTTCTATGATAAGACACAAAAATCTGTTGTAGCTCAAATTAGCAATTTGGAAAGTGGTGATGTGTTGACATTTACATATGACAATACAGGAAATATAGAAAATAGTAGAGAATTATATAATGCAGCTACCATTGCTGGTGTGTATAGAGCAAAAGTTTTAAGCGTAACTAATCCCAACTATACTTTAACGGGGACACTTTCTAATTTAACATTTGATTGGGAAATAAGAGTCGCAGATATTACAAATGTTACTCTATCTAACAAAACAGTAACATACGATGGAAATAATCACTCTATTGCTGTTGTAGAAACAGTAACTCAGTATGGTGATCCAATATCAGTAACATATGAAATTACTCCATATGGTGGCTTGAAACAAACTGGCAATAGTGCTAAAAATGTTCATATTTATAACAACGCTGTTTCATATTATACTGTTGAAGCAACAGTTGATGCTGGAGATAACTACAATGTATTACCTTTAAGTGCTATTTTACAAATCAATCAAGCTTCTATTGAATTTGATTGGGTAAAAGTGTCATTGGATGCGACAAACAAGGCTATGTATGATGCAAGCGAGCATGGATTTACAGTATCTACAGATGATGTTATTGGAACTGATACTGTCAAAGCGCAAACTAACTATCAAGGTGCGTTTGTTAAAAAACAATTAGATAGCACGGTTTCATTAAATAATTCAACTAGTTATTATGCAACAGGTGTAAATGTAGATACGTACATAGTAAGAATTTTATCATTAGATAATACTAACTATAAATTAGTAGGCACGCTACAACAAACTTTTGAAATTACACCTATAACATTAACAATCGATTGGTCGTCACAAACCTCAAGCTATAATTATGACAAAACCCAAAAAACTGTAGAGGGTACATTAGTAGGTGTGTTAACTGGTGATGCTTCTGATGTATATATCGTGTTTGATAATAGTGGCACATTAGCTACCGGAAGATATTTATATAGTAAAGCAACAAGTGCAAATCAATATTTATCTAGAGCTTTAAGTATAGCTGGATCTAAATCAGGCAACTATGTGCTTTCAAGTTCAGGTAGAGATTTTGAGTGGGAAATTAAACCTCGTGTTTTAGTAATTAGCTGGAATGGCTTAGCAAGTTATACCTATAATAATACTACGAGAAATATATCTGCTAGTTTTACAAATGTTGTTAGTGGCGATGTAGTTAATATAACATATATAACTACTGGTAGTTCACCTGCTCCAAATAGTAGAGTATATGCTGTTAGTGCAAAAAATGCTGGCGAATATAGGGCGGAAATTGCTTCAGTTTCAAATACTGACTATACAATAGTAGGTTCTTTAAACGTATACTTTGATTGGACAATCAACAAAGCAAGTGTCACCAATATTTCACTAAAAGGTGAAGAGTATACATATGATAAAAATGCACATCCTATCACATTAGTTGTAAATGGAACTGAAATTAAATCGGTTGGAACAAGTTATACATTTAACACTCAATTTGGTGATTCAGCTACCATCAACTATGAGATTAAAGGATATGGCGAAGCATCATTTACATCTGGAAATAGTGCAACGACTGTACATATTAGCGGCGGAGATGTTTCTTACTACATTGTAAAAGGTGAGATTGCTGCAAGCGCTAACTATAATGCATATCAATCTGAAGCAAACTTAAAGATCCTACAAAAAGATATTACTGAAATTACTGTAGAGGCAAATAAAACAGTGACATACAATGGAAGTGCACACAGTATTGGATATACTCCTAGTCCACCAGGAAATACTGGTTTAGGAGATGCAATTAGTGTTACTCAGACAATAAATGGAGTATCTGGAAATAGCGCCACAAATGCTGGTATTTATACAATTGTAACTACTGCAACAGTAAATACAAATTATAAAGATTTTGTAGTTTCTAGAACTTTAACAATTAATAAAGCTAATATGGTAAACAAAGCTGATGGTAGCACTATTACTTATGCAAATCAAACTGAAACATATTCATCAAATCTAATGTACTTAAATGTTGAATCTACTACCATTGGTTCCTCTAAGAAAGTAACTTTAGACATTAAACCTACAGGTGTAGTATTAAACCCACCTTATTCTGGTGATGTTGCTAATATTTCATATAAATATTCAACAACTGCTGGCGTTTATGATACTAACTTTAACGGTGTTAAGGATGCGAACACTTATTATTTACAAGCGACATTAACTAATCAAAACTATAATGATTTAGTGCTAACTGCTGTGTTAACTATAAATAAGAAAAACATTAGTGATTTAAGCTTATACTTTGTAGGTTATATACAATATTATGATGCTGCATATCATGCAATTGGTATAAACACAGTAGACGAAGTAAGCTATACTTTAAATACATCTGTAGCTTTACTAGGTTCAGATACGGGAACAGTTACATATACATATAAATATAACTCTGGAAGTGGATATCCAGCAAATGCCTCCCCATTTACTTCAACAACAATTAAAAATGCTGGATCATATCAAATTTTTGCTGCAATAAGTGGTGGTTCAAACTATGTTTCGGACAATAAAAATGCGACAGTTGTTATAAATAAAGTAGATATCACGGGCATTACTTTACAAGGCACAGGTACATATACTTATAATGGTGCATATCAATTAGTTACTGTTACAAAAAATACCACTCAATTTAATGAGGTAACAACAGTAAATTATACAACGACACCACCAGATGTTGGTGTAGGTGTACCAGCAAATGGAGCAAAAAATGTAGGAACATATACAATTAGGGCAACATTTAATTTGGGTGGCACTGATATTAACTACAATGAGACTTACATTGAAGGGACATTGAAAATAACTAAAGCCACTATGTATAACATAACCGGAAACTCCAGTACATTTTATTTGTTAGATGCTACAACAGATTATAGTGCAACAAAGCATTATTTAAATATCCAAGCTCAAAATATTTCAGGCCTATCAAATAGTCAAGTAACTAGCTATAATATAGTTCCAGCAAACAACACATCTTTGACTCCTACTGAAACAGGTATTGCAACTTATACATATAAATTAACGACTGGTAGCACATATACTGCTTTTGCTGGAGTAACTGATGCAGGAAGTTATAATATTAAGGCAATAATTCAAAATTCAAACTACAATGATTATGAATTAAATGCTATATTAACTATCAATAAGCTAGAAAGAGCAGTAAATTGGACAGGTTTAGGAAGCACATATACTTATAATGGATTCTCTCAAAGTAGTAGTGTAACTGCTAGTTTTGATGCACTGGCTGCAGATGGTGGAACTACTAATTTAACAATTTCATATACATATTCAGAGACTTTGGGGGGAACGTATCTCTCAGCATCAGAGTTTAAAGATGCAGGTTATTATAATTTCAATGTTGCAACACCAAATCCCAACTATACATTGACAAATGATGTTAAAGCATTAAGAATGCTAAAAGCAAATGTAAGTTTATTATTTGGTAATAGGTCAGTTGGTTATACAAACACAACATATTATTTATCAGCAAATACAATAGCTGACTATAGTGGTGCATATATTTCTTCAACAAATACAACCGAGCATACAGGGTTAGGAAGTGATACTTGGACCATACAATATTATGTATTATCCGCAACTGGTAGTTATATTATTGGAGATACAGTAGAGCCATATTCATCGGGACTAACTGGCGATAGAGCAGATCAGTTTATGGGTAACAAAAATGCAGGAATATACAATATAATTGCAATTAGGGAAGAAAGCAAAAACTATAATCTTTGGAAGAAACAAGGTATATTAACTATTAGCAAAGCAGATATAGCAAATATTACTTTCTTAAATGATACAACACCTGTTTATGATAAAACCATACATTCAATTGAAATAACAAACACTAATAATCCAAATGAAACACAATATGGTGAATCAATTAATGTTTCATATAATATGAATCCTCTTGATAGTGCTCTAGATTATAGTGCACTTACAAAAAATAGGGCAATGTCTGCTGGAAGTTATACAGTTACAGCTACTATAACAGCTGGCGCAAACTACAACAATTTGGTTTTAGATGCAACTCTAGGTATTGCAAAAGCTACAATGTATAATGTCAATGATGACCAAAGTCTTGGTGATTATTATTTACACAGCAAAAACAACACTGATGCAAAAACTTATGATGGATATACATATTTCTTAAATGTTGTCACCACAAGTACTGCAAGCAGTTTATCTACTTCTCAAGTTACTTCAATTAACATTCATCCGAGCACAAATCTTCTAGCTACTGCAGATACGGCAACTATTACATACACCGTTAGCAACATTACTTTTACTGGTGCAAAAAATGCCGGTACTTATTCAATTAAGGCGGTGTTAGGAAACAGCAATTATAATGACTTAGAGTTAACTGCAATACTAGAAATTAAGCCATTTAAGACAACAGTAACTTGGTCAGGTATTGTTGATGGAGATTTAAATGATATCGTGTATACATATAATGCATATAATCAAGCTAGCCAAATTTCTGCAACATATTTGCAAGCCGCAGGCGATGGTGGTGCAAATATTCAATTATCTGTAACTATAAATTATAAAGTGTCACCCGAGCTTGAGTGGTCCGCTGCTACTGAATTTAAAAATGCTGGTTACTATCAATTTATCATAGCTCCACCAAATGCAAACTATACTTTCGATGCAGGAGATATTCAAAGAACAAAGACAATGGCAAAAGCAAGCATTGATTACACCTTTATAAATAGTAGTGTAACGTTTGATAACACGACCCACTATATTAGTGCTGGAACATCTACAACACTTCCATGTACAGATCCTTATACAACTAGACCTATGTCAATAGATTTATTAGGCAGTGATACTGGAACTATTGATTATAAATATACTGTAGACGAACAAGGCTTTAGTTATGGTGGTTCTTGGCTAGAATTTAATGGTGGGAAAAATGCAGGAATTTATTATATTAAGGCAGAAATATCTTTAAGTGTAAGTTTAGCGATTAACTACATCCCATGGAACAAGCAAGCTACATTAACAATTAATAAGGCAACTATAACGAACATTGATTTAGAAGATAAAACGGTTACATACAATGGTAATTTACATGAGATTGAAATTACAGCTAATCAAACACAACATGGAATTTCAGTATCAGTTTCATATTCAATTAATCCAACGGACTCAGCTACAACATCTGATAAAGGGGCTATTAGTGCTGGTAACTATGTTGTTTCAGCAACCGTGAATGCTACAGGAGCAGATGCCGCAAACTATAATACTTTATCGCTTACAGCAGATTTAGTGATAAATAAGGCTACTATGTATAATGTAGATGGGACATCTAGCACATTCTATTTTGGTGCTGTAGTAACAGATTACAACAGCTATTTGCAGTATCTCAATGTTGTTACATCTTCAAGTGCTAGCAGTTTAGGTAGTTCAAAAGTTACAAGTTTAAATATTTCTCCTGTTGGAGAAGTTCATACGGATATAGCGACCGTTACTTATAAATATTCCACAACTGCTGGACTTTATAATATGGATTTCAATGGTGTAAAAAATAAAGGTACATATTATATTGAAGCAACTCTAACTAACTCTAACTATATTTCGCAAGTGTATACATCAAGTTTAACGATTAATCCTAAACAAGTTACTCTAGTTTTAAGTGGATATGAGGTTGAACCTAATGTTGAAGCAAGCTATACATATAATGGAGGAAACCAATTATCATCTTTGACGTCATATTATACTCCTATAGGTGATGATGTGCTTTATGGAGGTTATGTTGTTACTGTAACACCACAAATTTCATATTCTCAAAATAACGATGGCACTTATGTTAGCGTTCTTATATTCAAAAATGCTGGGCGATACAGGTTTGCATTCAATAATGATGCTGCATCAAACTACATATTCATTGCAATCCAAAAAGAGCTAACTATGAGTAAAGCTGATATCGCTTTATATATGTTAAATAACAGCGTGACATATGACACTGAAACACATTATTTAAGTGCATCTACATCTTCTTTAGTTGCAAATTCAACAAATCAAACAGAGTATCAACTTTTAGGCTCCGATACAGCTACTGTGACTTATACCTTTACTCAAGATGAAGCAGGCTTTGCATATATTGGTGGTTGGGTAGCTTTCACAGGCGGGGTTGCTGCTGGTACATATTACATCAGAGCTGTTATTGATAGTACTGACATTACAGATGGTTATTTGAACTATAATGTAACTTCTGGTAAAACCACATGGGTAGGAGAAGCAATTTTAACTATAACAGTTTCTTCTATACTTGGACTATCACTTGATGGACAAGGCACATATACATATGATGGGCTAGTAAAAATAGTAGAGCTAGTAAATGCGGAAAGTGCTGAACCTGTAAATACAACTCAACATGGTGTTGTGGTTACATTGTATTACACAATTTCACCACAAGATTTGGCTATTACATATACTGGTGACTTAGATAAAAATAGGGCAAAATCAGCTGGAGAATATGTTATAACAGCAACACTAAATGACCCAGATAAAACTGGATACAATCCTAACTACACAAAACTTACATTGCAAGCAACATTGACAATTAACAAGGCTACAATGTACAACAATATTGATGAGTCTACAGTATTTTACTTGCATAGCTTAACTGGTAATGATTCATTAACTTTCGATGGTGCAACACACTTCTTAAATGTAGTAACAACAAGTACTGAAACTTCTTTAGGAACATCTAAAGTAACTTCTTTAGACATTAGACCATACAAAAATGCTGCAACAATAGACAGCGCTGCCATAACATATATGTATTCCAATACACCTGATGTGTACAATGTCGCATTTAATGGCGCTAGAAATAAAGGAACATACTATATTAAAGCAACTCTTGAAAACAAAAACTACATAACTCAAGAATATACAGCAATTTTAACTATTAAAGCTTATACAGCAACAATAGTTTGGGTAGGGTTTGATGATATAAATGGAGATCCAATAGACTATACATATAACGGAGCTAGTCAGAAAAATCAACTGAATGCATATTATGAAATGGCTCAATATGAACAAACCGTAGATCAAACTACGAGAAATATTGATTTTGATATTTCTCGTGGTAGTGATCCAAGTCAATATATTTTAATTGGAGATTTCTTCTCTGCTGGATATTATAAATTCGAAGCTAGGGTTAATGATGCTGCTCATAGCAACTATGACTTTACTGGCAGTGAGCAAATACAATATCTCTTTATGGATAAAGCAGATATTAACATGTATATGGTTGGGAGAACACATGAATATAATGGATATACACAATATATTGGTGTATCAGAAAGTAGTACGGTCTCAAATACTAACAATGCAACCTCAATAAATCTATTAGGCACAGATACGGCTAAAGTAACTTATACCTTTATCACGCCTGAAAATCCAACTCCAAGTGCATTTAATGGACAAAAAGATGCTGGCACATATACAATTACAGCTTCAATTGCTGTTGATACAAATGCACACGGTAGTGGAGATAATTATAACGCATGGCCTAATACAACAAGTCCTAATGCAAATAAGGCAAATTTAGTAATTACTAAAAAAGCTCTTACTGTAACATCAACATCTTCACCTTCTAATTGGACAAAGGTTTATGATTCAACAACTGAATATGATGCCTTTACAGTTTCAGGTTTTGTAACCAATGAAAGCAATGTTAATGAGTCTACATTGTTTGATGTAATTGCGACATATCAAAATAAAAATGTTGGTACTAATAAGACAATTTCATTTGCAGTCTTAGACAAGGTAACATCAGAGACTTCCATTAACTATACCGTATCTCAAGTTACGACTGGGGTAATTACTGCTCATAAGCTACAACCAACTTTAACAACTTGGACAAAAGTATATAACGGAAATGATTTCTATGATAGAATTACAAGCTTTGTTACAACGCCATTTGCTGGAATATATACAGGTGACACATTGTATGTTGATGCTTACTTCAATAGCAAAAATGTAAATGCTGCAAATTATATCACGTTTACATTGTCTGGAGATGATGCAGGAAACTACGCAATAGATAATGTAACAACAAATGTATCTATAACAAAAAGATCAGCTTCAGTAACTTGGGGCGAAACTCAAATTGTATATTCAGGAACAACAAATGTTACTACAGCATATTTTGAGTTAGTTGGTGATGATAGAACAGATGAAAATGAAGGAAAAGAAAGCTTAATTGTTAAATATTATGAATATGGAACCAGTGATGAATTGGCATTTAGGAATGTTGGAAAATATACTGGAAAAGCAACAATAAACAGTGCATCAACTGATGCTGGTGGCGAACCATATGTTAACAATTATAATATTATACTTGCTGAAAGTGAAAAGGATTTAGAGATTATTGCAAAATCAGTAAATGTTGAATGGGCTAATTTACCAATTCCAGTTGAGGAAGTATTAAAGTATGTTTATATAGGTGCTCAACAAGGTGCTAATATTAATGCAAAAATTGTAGTTGTTGGAACAGATACAGCTATTTCTGGAGTCGTTGACAATAAAATGACACTAACTATAACTATAAGAACTGGTGGTGAAGTAGTAGCTCAAATTAAAAATGCAGGAACTTATACATTAACTGCTTCAATTACACATGTGTATGGCGATGGTTTTGAAATGAGGCTTAACTATTCGTTAAATGATGCCGTAAAAGAGATTATTGTTGAAAAGGCTGATATTAATAATATTTTCTTTAATGGTTCTGATACATTTAGCTATTGGGAAGGCGAAGAGCATTCATATTATGTAGTTGCAACAAGTGCTGATAATGCATTTAGTTCGACAAAAACAGCAATATATTATCAATATGATACCACTATAGAAATTCAAGTAATTTATAGTGGAGGAGATTCTCAATTTGCAGGTGGTAATACTGTTAAGAATGTGGGTGAATATACGATTACAGCAACTGTTTTAGCAACGGACAACTACAATGGCATTTCGGGCTTTATAACAGTTACTATTACTAAGGGAGACATTTCAGATGAGTTTGTATATTATGATAAAACTATGGATTATAAAGGCGAATATGTATTTTTGTATTTAACTCAAGATGAGGAAACTCCTAATGATATATTCCAAAATATTTATTATCCTGACTCAACTACTCCAAGCGTTGTTTATGAGTATTTAGTACCATCGACTACGGGTTATTGGAAAGTTTTAACTCATACTGGTGAAGGCGGTGTAATAACTTATGAGGTTGTAGTATATGATAGTGGGGTACATGAAAATTCTGATAGGTATGATTATGATACATTTACAAGCACAACAGCTCGTAATGCAGGCTTTTATTTCTTAAGAGCAACAATACCTGCAACTGGAAATTATACTTCATTTAGCGATATCGCACAACTTCAAATTAAGAAAATTACTAGAGATGTCCTTTGGTATATTACTCTTCCTGTTCAAGGTAAAAAAGCACTAGACCAAGCTTCCATTATTTTTGATGGCACAAATAAATATAGTGCTTTAGAAGCAGAAATCAATTCTGTTGGAACAGATGGAATATTCGTTGAAGGAGTGCTAGTTAACAAGATTAATCTATTTATCGACCCTAATAAGTTAATTCATGAAGATACAACTAAAAGCTCAAGTGAATATACTTATAGTACAACAGTAAATGACTATGTATTTAATGGTGGAGTTGCTGGTGAGTTTAGAATGGCTGGTAATTATAGCATAAGTGCAGAGTTTGATGCAGATGAAGACAATTTATATTATTATTCAACAAACTATACATTAAGACTTTCTCCAGTTCAAACGAGAATTGAAAAATTAAATTTATTAGTTAAGTGGTTTAGGAATGGTCAAACTGTTGAGTATATTGATACAAACCCTTTTGTTTATGATGGAAATGAACATGGTGTACAACCACAAGGATATGGGTTATTAGATGTTACAGTTCCTATTGTTTTAACTGCAAACTTAGAAAAAAATGCAGGTACATATAGATCAACTATCACAAGAATTAAAGGTGGAGATGTCGAAGAGGATGGCATTTTAACAGATGGAAATATTTGGTCTAGCGGTACACCTCAAAGTGGTTACTTGTTCGACTATAATTATAAATTACCAGGAGATTCTTCATTAGATACAAGCAGGTTTAGAGATTGGGAAATAATTAAGCGTCAATTAACTATTATACAAGGTACAACACAAGATTTATACAAATACTATAATGGCTCTACTTTATTCTCATTGGTGTCAACATCAACAACATTAACAACTACTACAGCAGGTTCTGCTGAAGGTATGCCAATAAGCATTGCACATGTTTATAGAAGCACACAAATACAAGGTGGTTCAAGTTATTTATGGGAAATTGATAACATCATAGAAAGTGATGTAGAGAATGTAACAATTAGCATTGAAACAATCAATTCATATTTAAGAACAGGAACCGATCCTGATTATGTTGATACATTAAAGAAAAATATTACTGCAAATCTTTCAAAAATAGTATTTAATGCATTCACACATCAAAATTATTATTTGTTTGACATTGATGATGAATCTGAAGTGCAAAATTTCGAGATATATGAGCCTACTTCAAATCAAAATAATCCTCTTGTTGTTAAACCTAGACCAATAACTTTGACTAAAGATAATATTGTAAAAGGATATGATGGAGAGGGGTTTGATTTAGTGCTAAATTCGGCTAATCATATAAATACAACAGAGGGACTTCAAGTAATTGCATCTATAAAAGATGGAGCAAATGATAATGCAATAATTAATGGTATTTATGAAGATGATTATTTTAGTGGAAGAATATATATTAGAGGTAATGATTACCAACTTAATCCAGTTGAAGGTGAATATGCTAGAGATGCTGGGGAGTATCAAATTATGGTGGCAGCTGGACTAAAAACCTATGATGCGGAAAATGTAACTAACTATATTGTATCGGTTGATACAGCTGATGCAACGTATACAATTCATGAGAGATGGCTTTCTTTAGAGTATAATTATGCTTTACAAGACTTATATTCTATAAAGAATGGAAATGCTAAAAATGTAACTATTAACAGTATTGGTATGATAGCAGATGATGAGTATCCAATGACAAATGCTGAATTTTTAGCTCTACTAGCTGCAGATAGTTTATCTGCGTCATCATTCGAAATGAAAAATGCATGGCTTGATGATGCTATGAGTTCTAATGTTTACACGAGATTTGCAGGTACAAAAGATTATGAAAATAATGATTCAACAAAATTAGGGATAAGAATAACTAATGCTAGAAATAAACACAATTATATGTATCGTGCACCTGTGTTGCAAATAACAGGAGTTAGATTACAAGATGTTGAAGATGCAGATAAAAATTATTTGTTCAAATTAGATTCGAGCGAAGATTTGTATCATCTTTCTTATGATATCGAAAACCTAAAAGCAACATTGGATAACTATCAAGTTGGTAGACATCCTTCATATTATCAATTATCTGATATAATCGCTTCATATAAAGGTAGACCCATAGTGTTACGTACTATTTCAAGCTTTGCTGGTAATTGTTACGGAAATGGATTTAACATAATCGGTCTTACCATTATAGCAAGTGGAACTAATCAAAATACTGCGATGTTTAATATATTAACTGGTAAAATTTCAGGAATGAATTTAAGAAAAACAACGGTAGTAGCTAACAATAGTTCATATGTTGCTCCAATTGCAGTACAAGTAGATGGCGGTATTATTGAAAATTCAAGCTTTGAAGGTGTAATTAGTGCTCATGCAGAGACCAAGGCAGTAACAGTAGGTGGTTTAGTTGCTTTATTAATAAGAGGAGATATTACTAATAGTTATTCAGTATCAAAAATATTTGCAAAAACAGAGGGTAATATTACTGTAGGAGCGCTAATTGGAGAAACAATAATTGAAAATCAAGCAGAACAAACAATCACAAGCGTGGGTAGCTTTATTGAAGCAAAACTTGACAATGTGCCTAGCGGTGAGGTAGTTAATCCAATATTTAATGAAGTTGTTGGAAAAGGCAACACCAGTATTACTTCTAATGTTATATTCAAAGATGGCGTTGTTGTCAATGGTGCTAGAATTGAAATTGATAGTGCACAAACCTATGATGCAATTATGAATGTCGATACTGTGGTTTCCTCAATAATTTATAATTGGGTATTAAATAGAGCATATACAGGTCCAAGTGAAGGTGCTGGAACAAGAAAAGGAACTTTGATGGAGCCATTTATTCTATCTTTCTATACACAATTTTCACTAATAAGAGCATATCCATATGCAAGCTTTAAACTAGCAAGGACCTTTATAATACCACATCACATTAAAGCGAGCGAAGTGCAATTAGATTTAGAGTTTTATGGTGCAGGATTTGATTCTAATGGAAAGAATATCTATAGTAGAACCTTATCTATAAATACAAACCTATTTAAGTATATCTATCCTAATACTGCATATAGTAAAAATCCGACCGTAGAGCCTATAGGAGATGAAGTGCCATCAATTTAACTTTACAACTAAGGAGCAATAGAAGTGAAAAAGTCATTAAGGTTTAAATTTTTAACATTAATTTACGTGTTGATGATAATTGTAATCGCTACGACAGCGTTTACCTTGTCTTGGTACGCAAATAATGCTATTGCTACCGCTCAAAATGCTACACTAGTGTCAGCTATGGACACTCAGGCCACAGCAACCTGGGAAAGCATTACTGATACGGATTATTCAGGAGAAACGGGGAATGCTTATGTAACTGAACCTGATGCTCCATATAGTGCTGAAATTCAAATTAGCATTAATATATCAGCTTCAGCAGGTACACCAAAACTAAAAATTGATTTAACGCACCTTATAATAACAAGACATGAATTAAGCGAAGAAGATAAATATTTAGTAACGACTTCAGATGTAGATCAGAATTTTACTATTAGGATTACTCTTCCTTCTGATCCCACAAAAGTTTACAAAAGAAATAGTGAAGGAGTATTTGTTTTAGAATCGGAAAATGGAGTTTTTGTCCCTAGTGGGTCTCCAGAAGTTTTGTTGCCGTTAGAAAATGGAGACAATACACTAAATATGTCTATTATTTTCTTGCGAGAGTCACATTATTGCATATGGCAAGAAGATAATGTTAGGGCTCTAGAAGATTATACGGAGTATCTTGCAGATGGGGGTGACCCAAATGTAAGCATTGAATCTTGGATACCTATGCAAAAAAACCCAGATCATACTCCCAAATATTTTAATTATAATGATTTTACGTATAGCCATCCTCAATATATGCATACTAATTTCCATATCGCGTTTATCTATACAGTTATTGAAGAGTAATGAAAGTTGGTTGATATTGTGGTAGAATATAAAAATACAAACTAGGTGATATATGTTAAACACAAGCAAGAAAAAATTAGTAGTAATTATAATTGCAACAGTCTTAACTGTGGCACTATCTCTTAGTGCACTTTCATATTCTTGGTTTGTTCAACAAGTTGTGCTTGAAAGGAGTCATATTTTCCCCGCTACTGGTTTTGAAATTTTGCAGTTTGAATCGGAAGTTTCTCAAAGTGCTCAAGAAGGAAAGCTTTATCCAGCTACACTAAAAAGATCATATTTTCAAGATGGCTTTGATTTAGATTATTACAATTATGATGTGATTCCAAGAGATGGAATATTACCTGAGTATGTTGAAAAGGCTGCTGGCCAAGTTAATTTCAAAGTTGACTTGAGTTATTGGAGTGGTTTGGAATCTTATGAAAATGCATACCAATCTATAAAAATTGAACAAAGTATTAAGCTAAAAGAGGCTGGAGTAGGTGGTAAAACTAATAGAGATTTCAGTAAAACAGGTGAAATGGCCTTAAGTATAGGTTTTAAGGAGCATGATAAAGGTATATTTATTTCAGAAAGCGAACCAGTTTTAAGAAGAGGGCAGTTTTTAAGAGAGGATTCGGTGTTGATTGCTGATAGCTTAGGGAGGAATCGTCATTATAAAATTACAGATCAATTAATATTTAGTGAAGAGAATAAAACAATAAATTTCGGCGCTCATCACAAAAGTTGTTATTCATTAGTTGGAAATGAGTATAGAGTAAATTTAGCTTCCGCTTCGGCCTATCATAATGTATCTGGCGGTATTAATCTTATGGCATATACCGAAAATTTTATGTGTTATAGAGATAGCACAAGCGGTAAAGATTACTTTGATAACCCCGATTGCCTGACTCAACAAACTTTAAATGGAATAACCGTTCATGCATTTAGGTTTGTAAAAAAAGATAGCCCTATAAGTTTTGATGGAGATACTTATAGAGTTAGAAATGTTTTGGTACCAGGTGCAGCAGCCCCCCTTGCAACTGAAAGGGTATATAAACATAAAAACAGCGGTGATTTAATGATAACTAAAGTTGGAGATACTCCTAGCCTTTCCGACTGGGATGCAATTTATTACCCTGGTGCACCACAAACACTTTATTCTGAGTATCTTGAAGAAATTGGTAATGATATATATATTAAAAAAGATGTGCAACTTACACAAAGAAATGTTTTATATGATAATGGTGAGACTGTAACACCCGCTTCAGGTATAGAAACATCTGTGTTAACTCATGAATATTTTGATAAATCAAGTACAAATGTTGTTAGTGAGCAGTTGAACTTTTGTTATATTTTTAATGATGGAACTCAAAGAGATTTGCCAGTATCACAGTCGTTATTGAATACATTTTTTGTAAAAAATTCGACAATTGGTTATTTTAGAAATGGTCATTTTTTACATAGTTCTTTTAACAAATATACTCCTGTAGTGGGGGATGAGTTATTGTTTTTACATAATCAAACTGATGAAATTTCTCCAGGAGAAGGCGTTGATGCAAATGGAGATCCAATTGTTGATAATGATAGGGCAGCGATATCAGATATTATTGTTGATCTTGATCATATTGTATACAAAAGAGATGGAATTTTAACTAGATTTATAGATAAGTCCATTGATTTTGATGCTTCAAATCCAGGGAATCATATTATATTTATGGATGGAGATTTTTTATCTTATGATACTGACATAACAAGTCTTGAGACTTATAAAGGCAAGTATTTATTAACAAAAGTATATTTATTGTTAGAAAATATTGTTGTTCTTCGAAATAATAGGCTTAGAGTTTTTACGGCATATACTCCTGCAGATGGTGACATTGTTCTATACCAAAATGGCAGTGCCACGGCACATCCGTTAGCAGCAAGTTATATAAAAAATGACTCTGGGGGAGATTATGTTGAAAATGTTTTTTTGTATATAGGTGAATATGCCTATAAAGACTTAACAACGTATAAAGATCATGTAATCTCAGCAGAAGTTTTGCCAAGTGATGCAAACAAAAAGCCAATTGTATTTAGGGAAAAATTAATAATGGGTAGGGACTCTACATTTTTATTAGATATTGCGATGTACATTGCTGTGTTTGATGAGGATTTTGACCCAACCTTAAAGGGAGAAACTTTTGTTTTGTCTCTTGATGCAACATTTGAAGATATTCCATAGTGGTGTGCCTTATGAAAAAAATATTACCAGTTATTTTTATTATAATATTTATATTTGCGGTTTCTTTATCAATTTCTGCTAGCTATGCTTATTGGCAACAACAATCTCAAGCAAGCTTAAGTGTTGAGATTAGTCCACCAGATCATGTCGAATATTGGAATGAATCTCTAAAAGGGATAATTTTTGTTGGCTTAGATGCAACTGGAGAGCAAACTAATGATGTGGAAAGTATTGAAGATTTTGCTGCAGTTGGCTATGATCACATTGTTGATGAGCTTGAAATTCCAGCACAATATTCAGTAACTGTAAATGAAGTAGAATATCTAGGTGATGTTATTAAAATCATGGCGCCACCCACTGGAGCAAATGCCTTAATGTTTCAAAATGGAGTTGAATATACTGGAGATATAAGCAAGCAACTTTTAAAGAACAATTTGATAATTGAGGAGTTGATACTAAATTCAAGCCTTGAAAGAATTGAAGGTGGTGTATTTAGTGGTTGTATACATTTAAAGAAAATTACAGCAAAAGGAATTAATGATATAGAGTTTGGTGAATTAGCTTTTGCCGCCTGTGAAAAATTAGAAGAAATAGATACTGAGCGAAAAATTAGGGGGACGCCAGCCATTTTACCAAGCATATTTATGAATTGTGATAATCTGGATTTATCTGGAATTTTAGTCACTGAACCTGACCCATAACTATAAGAGCTAAAGATAATGCAAAAAACTCCCAAGTGGAGTTTTTTTAATTCAAAATGCCAAACAAAATTTAATATAGCAATTTGATCTTATATTTTGTGTGGTACACCATCAGGGACTCGAACCCTGGACCCATTGATTAAGAGTCAATTGCTCTACCATCTGAGCTAATGGTGCGCATTGGAGCGGGAGACGGGATTCGAACCCGCGACGTTCACCTTGGCAAGGTGACACTCTAGCCACTGAGTCACTCCCGCAAATTTTAATTTGTTTTCGCACCATTACCTTAAAGTAATGATTTGGCTTTATGCTATTTCCCATAGCTGGTGCGGCCGAAGAGACTTGAACTCCCACCTCTAAGAGACTAGATCCTAAGTCTAGCGCGTCTGCCAGTTCCGCCACGGCCGCAAAGTTTTGGTGACCCATCGGCGGATCGAACGCCGGACAACCTGATTAAAAGTCAGGTGCTCTACCTACTGAGCTAATGAGTCATAAATAATATGGCAGGGGCGGCAGGATTTGAACCTACGAATGTCAGAGTCAAAGTCTGATGCCTTACCGCTTGGCGACACCCCTGCATATTGGGGTGAGTAATGGGGCTTGAACCCATGGCCTCAAGAGCCACAATCTTGCGCTCTTCCAACTGAGCTATACCCACCGTATTATATGTTTAAATTATAAAGTTTCATTTTGGCGAACCAGAAGGGATTCGAACCCCTGACCTACGGCTTAGAAGGCCGTCGCTCTATCCTACTGAGCTACTGGTCCATGGTTGGAGCGGGTGATGGGAATCGAACCCACGTATACAGCTTGGAAGGCTGTCATTCTACCATTGAACTACACCCACAATCAGAGCCCATTACTTCAAGGCCTAAGCTTGCTTTAAATCAAGCTAGTTTATTATACGAAATAGGTAGCTCCTTTGTCAAATAAAAAATCTATAAATTATTGGGGATGTTTCTCGAAATTAAGGCTTATTGTAGGCTATAAATTAAATAAAGATGATAAAATACTTGTTCTAGTGGTTTTTAACTATGCTTTCAAATAATTTTCTAGCTCAGTAGCAATTAAATTGGCATCGCTTATATTACCCAATATAGAAGTTAATATTTTTTTGATATCAGAAAGCAAAAACTTTTGACCTTTTAGTGAGGATTCAATTGTATTTGGTAATATGGTATCTAGAGTATCTGAGTAAACTTTAATATATGTGATTTTGTCATTTTTAATGTCAATATTAATTGAAAATTCGCCAGAACTTAAAAATGTTGTAAAACTTATATTGGTATTGGGGTTTTGCCCAAAGATCCATTCTCTTGAAGAATATTTAGAATAGATATCTAAATATTCGCTTTCTTTAGGAAGGTTTTTATATATTGCAAGGCCATATTTTTTTTGATGTTCTTTTATAAGTTCATCAACAATTTTTTCAGCAGTGATGTTTTGATTAATAGTTGTAAGATTTATGACTCTAGATTTTATGCTATCAACTCCCTTACTTTTAAATTTGATTGGATTAACATTTAAATATTTTGACAATATGGAGAGATCCTCATTTATTAATATGGTTCCATGATGCAAATCACGAGTTTTTGTTTTTAAAAAGGCATTACCACTAAATTTTTTGTTGTTTACGGTTATATCATTTCTTCCATTTAATTTTGCATCAATGTTGAGATTATTTAGAGCTGAGATAATCGTTTTAAAATTATTGTCGATAGAAAATGGATTGCTTGGTGAAATAAACGTAAAATTTAGGTTGCCTAAATGATGATAAACTGCTCCACCTCCTGTGGGTCTTCTTGCAAGCTTAACTCCATCTTTTTCCATGTTTTGAAGTAAACATTCTTTGTATGCGTTTTGATTTTTTCCAATAACAACAGTATTTGAGTTTTTCCACAAAAACAGTATAGCCTCTAGGGTGCTCTTTTTTAGTAGATAAGTCTCTAATGCTAGGTTTTTATATACATCTAGGGAATTTGAAATATAAATCGATGAACTCATAAAAATATTATATTTTAAAACGAAGATATTTTCAAATAAATGACAAACCAAAAACAGTTTCACTGATATAAATTAAGGCTACCTTAGCCAGTTTATATGATATTAAAACTCTTTTCATATTGACAAATCTAAGAGCTAAAGCATACAATTATATGAGATGCTGATAGCATATTGTTTTGATATGGAGCGAGGTTTAAATATGAAGAAAACAGATAATATTTTTTATTCACTTGGCAATTTAGGCAAAGAGATAAGTTTTGGAATGATAAACGTGTATGCAATGTTATTTATGACGACATTTGTTGGGTTAAATGGTGTTGTGGTTGGCTTTGCTTTTTGTGCGGTAAGATTAATATCTGCAATCTTTGATCCATTTATGGCAACAATTGTAAACAATACTAAAAGTAAGCTTGGCAAATATAGACCATGGCTGATAATTGGTTCTATTTTTAATGCTGTAACTTTATTATTATTATTTGTATCATTTGCACAAAATCCTAATTTTAGCACTGGTGTAAACTATGTGTATTATTTGTCAATGTATTTGATATGGAATATTAGTTATACAATTGTGGATGTTCCTTTTATGTCCATGTTGCCAAGTCTCGCTGACACTACAAAAGAAAGGGAAGCCATTTCTAGTTTATCAAAATTAATTGGAGGATTCGGAGGCTTAATAATTGGTTCTGGAGGACAAGTTCTCATTAGTACTACCTTCGGTGCAAAAGATCCTAAAAGCTATTTGCTAGTTGCTGGAGTTGGTGGTGTAATTTTCGTAACGATGATGATTTTATCAGTAGTTACGTTAAAAGAGCGTTATGATCTTCCTTTTCAAGAAATATCTTTTAAAGATATAAAGAAAATGTATCAAACAAATGATCAAGTCCAAGCCTTTGCTGGTAGTTATTTGTTTTTTAACATAGCTGCTAACACGGCAATATTACAACTTGTTTATCTATTTATTTATGATAAAAATTTAGACTTTAATTACTTTATTGTATTTAATGTTGTGGCTTCTACTGGACAAGGCATAGCTATGATATTTTATTCTATGATTACTAAAAAAATACCAAGAGAGAAAATTTTTGGCTTAACTTATCTGTTTGCAGGTATTGGCATGATAAGTATTTATGCGATATCTTTTGTATTCCCATATATTAATTCAGCAATTGCTAATGTAATTCTAATGTCTTTATGTGGTTCCTTTTTAATGATAGCAATGGGGATGAATCAAATCACCTCAACTGTAATGATTGCTGATGTGGTAGACTATGGAGAATACAAAACAGGCATTAGATCAGATAGTATTATGATTTCAGTTCAAACGCTTTTATTAAAAGTTTCTGCAGCTATAGCAGTGCTCATAATAGGAATAGGTGTGGCAGTGGCACAATTGCCTCAAATTGATTTAATGACGAATGAATTTAGTGGGGAAGTTACTAATAAAATGCTTGTTATCTTGCGTACATTTATGTTTATTGTTCCTTTGCCATTGATTCCCATTGGGTATATTTATTATAAAAAGAAGTATAAACTCTATGGGCAATTCTATCTAGATGTCAAAGCTGAAATTGATAGTAAAAGATCTGGCAAGCTTGCTAGTTTCTCAAAAGAAGAAACTAAAGTAGATAATATTGATTAATGAACAATAGATTAGGAGACATATAATGAATATTTTTATGAAAATTTGGTGTAGGATATATCAGTTTGTGTTTAAACTTACAATGTATGTATTACCTTGGAGAAAGGCAAAAACATTAATTGGAGCAAATTCTTTGTTGTTATTGCCAGAGTTAATTAAATCCGAAGGTTATGATAGAGTTTTAATTGTGACTGATAAAACATTAGTTAAGTTGGGATTAATAAATCAATTGTTAGAGCAATTAAAAAAAGATAATGTTGAGTATGTCATTTATGATGAAACTGTACCAAATCCAACAGTTGAGAATGTTATGGATGCATATAAACTCTATAAAGAGGGTAAAAGTCAAGGTGTAATTGCTTTTGGTGGTGGTTCACCAATGGATTGTGCAAAGGGTGTGGCTGCAAAAGTGGCATGCCCTAAAAAAGATATTGTGAAAATGGAAGGTTTATTGAAAGTTTCTAAACACACTCCACCAATATTTGCAATTCCAACAACTGCTGGTACTGGCTCTGAGGTGACCTTAGCTGCTGTAATAACTGATGCAGAAAAAAATCATAAGTTAGTAATAAATGATACCAATCTTATACCAGGCTATGTTGTTTTAGATCCTGTTTTGACGGTGGGCTTACCTAAACATATTACTTCAACGACAGGTCTTGATGCATTGACTCATGCAGTTGAAGCATTTATTGGTAATACTAGAACTAAAGCTACAAAAGCTCAAGCTATAAATGCAACAAAATTAATTTTTGAAAACATTAAAAGGGCATATGATGATGGTAGTGATTTGATTGCTAGAGAAAATATGTTAATTGCTTCAAATCTTGCAGGAAAAGCATTTACGCGTTCGTATGTAGGTTATGTGCATTCAATTGCACACACACTTGGAGGTCAATATAAGGTTCCTCATGGTTTAGCAAATGCTATTATATTACCTCATATATTAAAGTGGTATGGTAAAAAAGCTCATAAAAAACTTGTAGTTTTAGGTAGAGCAGTAGGAATTGATGGAAAAACTGATGAAGAAATTAGCAATAAATTTATTAAGGAAATAGAGAATCTTAAAGAGTATTGTGATATTCCTGAAAAATTTGAAAACATTATAAAGGATGAGGACATACCTCAAATGGCAAAATATTCTTTAAAAGAAGCTAACCCGCTTTACCCTGTCCCTAAATTAATGGGTAAAAAGGAAATGATAGCAATGTATAAGCATTTAAAAGCATAAGTATTATGTGTTTAATTTATAGTGCTTTATGTTATAATTAAGCAAAGAAGAGGCATTATTACCTCTTTTTTTAATAAAGTTTATGGAGATGAGTTTGAAAGACATCAAAAAAAGAGCTGTTTTAGTTTATGTGGGAACTGAGCCAGAACATATTGAGTTTTTAGAGGAGCTTTCTCAACTGGCGACAGGTGCAGATTATGAGGTAATGTCATATCTTATTCAGCAAAGAGCACTTCCAGATTTCAAATATTATATTGGCAAAGGAAAATTAAAAGAATTAAAAGAGGTAGCAGTAGCTACAGAATGTGATGTTGTAATTTTTGATAATACATTGACTAGCATGCAATTTTATAATTTAGAAAAATATCTTAATATTGAAGTAATGGATAGGGTTAATTTAATTATTGAAATTTTTTCTAGACATGCGACATCAAATGAGGGAAAACTTCAGGTTGAATTAATGTATAAACAAAAGATGTTACCAAGAATTTTAGGGCAAGGGCTGGTTTTATCTAGACAAGCAGGCGGTGGAGCTGGTGGAACTGGTGCTAGAAGAGGCGGTGGGGAACAAAAGCTTGAACTTGATAAAAGAACAATTCGAAGGGAGATTAAAAATCTAGAAGAACAAATTGATCAGCTGTCAAGACAGAGAAAGCTTAGACGAAAGAGACGGACACAAAATAATGTTAAAACAATTACTCTTGTAGGATATACTAACTCGGGGAAATCTACACTTATGAATGCATTAACTGATGCAAATGTTTTAGAGGAAGATAAGCCTTTTGCAACCCTTGATCCAACAACTCGAAAATTGTTTTTAGGATTAAATAAAAATGTTATATTAACAGATACCGTTGGCTTTATTTCAAGATTACCTCATGAGTTTGTAAAGGCTTTTCGTTCAACATTAGAAGAGGTAAGATATTCAGATTTGATAATTCATGTGCTTGATGGAAATTCATATAATGTCTCTACCCAATATAAAGTTGTTTTAGATGTTTTAAAATCTCTTGAAATCGAAAATATTCCAATTATAACAGTGGTTAATAAAATTGATTTAGGGCAAAATGCATTGTTCATGGATGATTATAATAAATTCATTCCAATCAGTGCTAAACATAACAAAAATATTGATCTTTTAAAAGCTAAAATTTCGGAAATTTTATTTGGGTGAAGTGTTAAATGATATTATTAATTAATATCCCATTCATGCCTTATAAAACTTTTATACTTGCCTTTTCTTTTGGTATTTTATATAATTATTTTTGGTGCTATATGGGGAGCTAGCGGTGCCCTGTAACTTGCAAACCGCTCTAGCAAGATAGAACGCCCGCCGAGGCTTGTGTTATGGAAAGCCGATGTATATAAGCGATGTTGATACCAAGGTCTTGTGCAACTTGATGTAGTGAACCGTGTCAGGGTTTGATCGCAGCAGCACTAAGCTATTTTTCAAGTGTGCCACAAGGAAGCTTTGAGGGAGTTGGCTGTATGCATGTCGATTCGGTAAAACATGTCAGAGTGGGTGCACCTTTTTATAATGTAAGGGTAAATTACATTGTTTGTTGATTTTTTTAGCATTTTGGGTTAATTTAGCATAAAAATTAAATGTATAGTAAATTATAGAGTAAAAAGTATTATAAAATGTTAAAATGTAAAGAGTATCAAAATAAGAAGAGTCGATAAGTGTTAAGAAAAAAAAGTTTAATAATTTTAATTAGTATTTTGATTTTAGTTTTTATTATTAGTTTAGCTGCTTGCTGTAGACCTAAACAAGATATTTTTATTGTCAAGGAAGTAGGCGATGAACTTATTATTATGGGAATGAGTGAAAAGTATAAGACTATTGAAGAATTGAATTTTCCTATTACAATTTATCACAACAAAAAAGATCGAAAAATAATAGGAATTGGGGAAGGTGCATTTAAAGAATATAAGAACCTTAAGAAAGTATATTTGCCAGATGACATAAAAACAATAGAAAAGGAAGCTTTTAGTGGTTGTAAAAAATTAGAATCAATTAATTTACCTATTGGACTTTTAGAAATAGGCGACAAAGCTTTTTCCAACACTGGATTAAAAAGAATAAATTTAGAAAAAAGAGATATCAATATTCAAAATGATGCCTTTGCATTTTCTGAAAAATTAGTTTTGTATACGGGATGTAGAGAGATAAACAAGCCAAATAGTTGGTCTAAGTTTGCTTTTAGAGATGTCAATGTTTATTGGAATTTTATAATCAGTAAAACAGAAAATGCTGCTGCTGTTCATGTTGAACCAGAGCAAAGCGAATATACTGCTTACTCGGAAATTACATTAGATTTTTCTCAAGTGGATAGCATGTGGTTGCATGATGCTTTTTCAAATAATGAGAAAATTACAATCAATGACACTACTAACAAAGCTAGGATAGTTATACAAAGCGATATAATAATAAATCTTCAAGCAAAAGAGATAACAGTTACAGATTCTCTTCAATATGAAAAAAACTTTGAAGGAACAGGATATATTGTTAAAGGTTTTCGTCCAGAATCAAAACCATATATATTGGCAAATAAAGAAAAATATCAAACACTATCTTTTCCAAATGAATATACTCAAAATGGCGAAACTTTACCAGTTGTTGAAATAGCGGCAAGTGCTTTTGATAGTGTTGATATTGAGATAGTAAACATACTCATACATGGCGGAATAAAGAGTATAGGTGCTCGAGCTTTTTATAATTTGTCATATTTAGAAAATGTGAAAATTGAGGAAGGAGTTAGAACTATTGGGAATTCTTGCTTTGAATTAGATAGAGCAATTAAAGAGATAGAATTTCCAAGTAGTATAGATTCAATTGGCGAATGGGCATTT
This sequence comes from Clostridiales bacterium, assembly GCA_012800525.1. Lineage (GTDB taxonomy): Bacteria > Bacillota > Clostridia > Christensenellales > DTU072 > JAAZJD01. The sequence continues at coordinate 22,096 of JAAZJD010000021.1, read as the reverse complement.
TCAAAATGTTCATCTATAACCAAAATAGATTTAAATGAAACCAATGTCAAAGTTATCAATTCTAATACATTTGATGAGAATACTGCATTAGTGTCTTTATATTTACCTAAGAATACTTTGACATTAAAAACTACTGCGATTTTGAATTGCTCAAATTTAGAAGAATTATTCTTACCAAACAGTATTGTTACTATTGAAATGAGCGCTATTACATATTGTGATTCTTTAAAGAAAATAAATATTCCTTCAAGTTATATCCCACAAAAAGGCGAAACATTATTGGGTTGGGATTCATATTTCCCAATTTTTTCATATTGCAAAAATTTGGCTATCATAGAAGGCATGAGTACTGCTAATTATACCATATCAAACAATGCTTTAGTTATAGGAAAAAGCTTGTTAAATTTGGGGGTTAATTCTAGTTTTCCTGTTGAGATTGAAGAAATTTGTCCAACATCAGTTGCATATAACAAAACATCGAATCTAGTTCTCCCTTCGAGTGTAAACAAAATAGGTTTTGGCGCTTTTTTGGGCTTTAGTGGAGCCACTTTAGACTTATCACAAGTAACCATAGCAGAAATTCCTGATGCATTTATTGGTTCAGTTGAAGGTAAGGAAATTGTGAATGAAGTGGAAACTATAATTTTACCACCCACTGTTACAAGTATAGGCTCAGAGGCTTTTGGTAGATGTAGAAACTTAAAAGCAATTAAATTTTCGATGGAAGAAGGGGATGGATTTTCGATCCCAAGTACAGTAACACATATAGACGGATATGCATTTTCAGGATGTGATTTGTTGAAAATTAATACAAATAGGAAAAAAACTGAAAAGCCAATAGGCTGGGATGAGGATTGTTTTACTGGGGTTTTGGAAAAAAATATAACTTGGCTTTCATAAAACTACATATAAATTTGAAGGTAGGGTAAATTTAAAAAGTTTATTGGTTTTGATAAAAACTAGTTCTTGACTTAATACACTTTAAATTGACAATATTAGTAAAACTGTAATAACATTTAGACATATAAATATAAAATTTTAAAGGACATACAAATGAAAAAGACAAAGATTACAATTTTTACCATTTTAATTATCATACTTTTGACCATAGCTTTAGTTGGTTGTACTGACAATAAAGATGAGATTGAAGGCAAAGCAACTATAGTTGGAATTGAAGCAAAATTAGTTGCAGACACAAAGTTTAAAGTTGACTCTAACTTTGATATCTCTAAGATAGAAGTAACAGCACATCTATCAGATAAAACTTCTAGAAAAATTGATACTATGGCAGCAGTTAGTGTCAATAACAATGTAAAGTTTAAATTAGATACAAGTGATAACAAGTTTAAACCTAATGAATCTGGTATATATATGCTAGATTCGCAAATGAAGTTTACAACTGAAGGAGTATTTGTATTAACTGCTTCTTATAATGGTTTTGAAACAAAGTTTGATTTGACTGTTTATGCGAAATAAGGAGCATGTATGTTAATTTCAAGATTAGTAGGCGAAAGATCGAAAACAACACCTTCAGATGCTCAATTTAAAAGCCATGCTTTGATGCTTAGAGCTGGATTTATGAAGCAAGTTTCAAATGGTATTTGGACATTGGCTATGCCAGCTAAAAGAATTGCAAATAAAATTGAATCAATTATTAGAGAAGAAATGGATTTAATAGATGGACAAGAATGCTTGTTTCCTGTTGTGCTTCCAAGAGATTTGCTAGATGAAAGTGGACGATATGAATCTATTGGTCTTGAACTTGTGCGATTTAAAGATAGAAATAATAGAGACAATGTTCTAGGAATGACACATGAAGAAGCTGCAGTTCATTTGGCTCGAAATACGGTTTCTTCATATCAGCAACTACCTTTTATGATTTATCAAATACAAACAAAATTTAGAGATGAAGCTAGATCAAGAGGTGGATTGATAAGAGTAAGAGAGTTTACTATGAAAGATGCTTATTCATTTCATGAAACTCAAGAAGATTTAGAAAAGTATTATAAAAAAGTCTATGATTCATACATAAAAATATTTAAACGTATTGGAATGAAAAATTTTATTGTCGTTGAGTCAGACTCTGGAATGATGGGTGGAAAAGTTGCTCATGAGTATATGTTGCTAACTCCCATTGGTGAAGATAGTATTGTTATATGTAAAAACTGTGGATATAAATCTAATATGGAGGTTGCAGTTTCAAAAAGGGATAAAATTCGAAGTGAAGAATTTAAGCCGCTTGAAAAAGTTTATACGGGTGAAGCAAAAGAAATATCTGAAGTTGTTGAATTTTTAAAATTAAAAGACAATACAAAAACTTTAAAGGCAGTAGTTTTTAATATAAAAGGTGATGCAAACACAAATGTTTTATGCTTTATTAGGGGTGATTTAGAGATTAACGAAGCAAAGCTTAAGAAGGTTGTCAAAAAAGACATTGTACCAGCATCTTTACAAGACAGTGCTTTGGTAGCTGGAAATATTGGTCCTGTTGGATTGAATGAAAATGAAAATTTAATTGTGGTGTATGACGATTCAGTTAAAGGGCTTACAAATGTTGTTGTTGGTGCAAATGAAGATGCTTATCATATGATAAATGCTTGCGAGGGAAGGGATTTTTATGCCAATACTACTTTTGATATTGCAAAAGTACAAAAAGGTGATAAATGCATTGTATGTGGCTCGCCATTAACTATAGAAAATGGTATTGAAATTGGCAACATATTCCAATTAGGTACTAGATATACCGAAACCATGAATATGAATGTTCTTGATAAAACAGGGAAAACATTCCATCCAATTATGGGGTGCTATGGCATTGGTGTAGGCAGAGCAATAGCTTCAATAGCTGAAGAAAAATCCGATGATTTTGGACTAATTTGGCCAATGTCAATTGCTCCTTGGCATGTATATTTATGTCCAATTAGATTTAGTGATGAGGATATTAATTCGAAAACTTTAGAGATATATGACAATTTAAAAGATCATGGGATTGAAGTTTTGCTTGATGATAGGGATGTATCTCCTGGTTTTAAGTTTGCAGATTGTGATTTAATGGGAATTCCTATTAGGGTTGTCGTTAGCAAAAAGCTCTTAGAAAAAAATGAGCTAGAAATACAACTTAGAGAATCAAAAGAAAAATTTAATGTTCCAATCGACAATATAGTTTTAGAGATACAAAAAATTATAACTCATGCTATAAAAAGTCATTGCTAAAAGTTTCCTATAATGATGAGAGATTGATGTTATGAAAAAGCAAAAACCAATAATTATTGTTGTTTTAGTTTTAGTGATTTTATTATCAACTATTTTTACAGCTAGCTGTGCTACTAGTGCACCATCTCCTAAAGTTCCACCAAAATCAAATGCTATACCTAAAACAAAAATTAATCAAACACATCTAACAGATGAAAATATTTTAAAAGATCTAGCAGCTTGTTTTGGCAACTTATTTTATAATGTTTCAGAAGAAAAAATTAATTCTGTCTCTTCAACAAAAAAGCAAGTTTCAGTTGAGGCAACTTTTAAAGCAAATATTAAAGGTAAAAATTTACGAGTTTCGTTGATATTTAATAATGATTTAGATGATGCAACAAATAACAACATATCATTTAAAGCAGAATACATAGACTCTAAAGAAATAATGTTTTTTACTCTTTTTCAAGATAATCCTTTTATAGAAGAGCGTATTGAAGGGGAGGAACCCAATCAAAAAACTGTGTTGTATTATCATTACAAGCTTGATTTTAAATTTGGTTCAGAAAGTTCTTTTGTAATACCATTTGTGAGTGACAAAAAGTTTATTCCATTAAAAAATAAAAACACAAGCACAAAAACAATGCGAAATGAAATAAATGATAGCGTTAATAATATTGCAAGGTTTATGGCAGAAAATTTAGTTGGAGGAATAAATAGAAAAGGGGAATACTATAGAGAGGAAAACGATGATTTTTATACTAGATCATATGATATCACATTTGATATTAAAGAGACTTTCAAAAAACTTGCGCAAAACTCTCGTCTAGCTAAGCAAAATCCAACTAACTATCCCATTACTCCAGCGCAAAAACAACAAATAATTGATTTCGAAGATGCGATTTCAAGTATTATTGGAATTAATTTAACTGAAGGAAGAACTGAATTTGAAATAGCAACTAATGTGGTTGAAAATGCGATGCCTCCAGCTACTTTAAGGTTGCAGTTTGAAGTGAAAAACATTGCTAAAGCAACTGTTTTTGGCGGAAATGATGTGATATTAAAGTCATTTCAAGCAGATTTCCATGTTGAAGCTGATGAGGCCACTAAAGATACTAATTTTAGGTTTAAAGGAAAGGAGTACAATGCTTCTTTTACCATGGAAACTTTTGAAAACACATATGTTCTAAAAGAAATAGACTTAGATTTAAATAATTCAACACCAGTGCTTTTTAATGATAATTATATAATTATGGAAGCTGAAATTAAAAACTTCAATTCACCGCAATTTCCTATTTTAAATGAAAAAATTAACAATTCAGCAACTATAACTATGATCGAAGTTGTTTCTCAATATACACCTGCATCACATCGTGAAAGTTGTCCTTGCCCACTTTTTTCAATGAGATTATACAATAAAAATCCACTTGTAGAAAATGAAGAAATAGAAGAGCTTTTTAGTTTTTATATTAAAGAAGGAACATTGTATATCAATGCTCTCGTGGGGGATAATGAGGCAAAAAGCACATAGTGGAGTGTTGATGCTGGTAAAAATTTTATTGATGATTTTCTTGTGGAATTTAACAATTATTATAAAAACAAATTATTTAATTTAGTGGAGCCAGAAAATAGAGATGGAGTAATTGCTTCTAGCGAAATGACATTAATTTCAAAGTTTTTGACATATTTTTATGCAAACAGCACGATTGCTAATGATTCACTTAGTGCTTATATAAATATTCCATTAATAGCACAAACAGTTTTTCACAAAAATCCCTTTGCAGATAAACCAACTTTTTTACACGATGATTTGTTTGCAATGTGGAGTATGCAGTTAGGTTCAGATCCAGAGAGCATTAAGCAGGGGAAATTTGTTGCACAAGGATTTGTAGATGGATTTTTCTTTGACGAAAAAGCAACATTTGAAGTTTATAGTTCTAAGATATCTGATATGATTCAAGTGGTTGAAAGCGTTGAAGCGGGCAAGTACAAGATTTTAGATGATGGGGCTGACCTTAGCATATTGGTTATGCCAACTCCTTGATTTAAGATAAGGCTATTAATGATATAGCTATAGAATTTTATAATTTTAGTCATTGTATTAAAAAAGCTGATGCTTTTTAGAGAGTGTCAGCTTTTAAAATAGTTTAATAATTTTATTTTTACTTAAACATGTCTTTATAGTTTAATAGTTTTATCTTTACTTAAACATGTCTTTCATATTGTAAAGGCCTGGTTTTTGTTTAGATAAAAATAGGGCAGCTTCTACACTTCCATTTGCAAAAACAGCTCTATCTTCAGCTTCATGTTTAAAGGTTAAAACTTCTTTATCGAGAATAAATAGAACTTCATGCTTTCCTATAATAGAGCCTCCACGTATTGCATGGATTCCAAGTTCGTTTTTAGGGCGTTTGCCTAAGATTCCTTCTCTACCATTTACTGTACTGCTAATTTTAGTGTTGTCTTTAACTGCATTTGCAAGCATTAGGGCAGTTCCAGAAGGGGCATCTATTTTTTGATTGTGATGTTGCTCAATGATTTCTATGTCAGAAATAGCTCCAATCGTTTTCGCAACTTTTTCAATTACGGAAATTAGAGTATTAATACCTATAGACATATTCCCTGATTTGAAAATAGGAATTGATTTTGAAGCTTTTTCAATGTTTTTTTCGTCATTTTGATCAAAGCCCGTTGTTGCAATTACAATAGGTGTTTTTGTTTTTAATGCATAAGGTAAAATATCATATAGAGCTTCTTTTGTCGAAAAATCAATAATACAGTCAAATTTTTCGTATGTAGGTATGTCTGAAATAGAAACATACACAGGTATATCTAACTTGACTTGATGTGCATATTTATCAACTCCAATAATATGGTCAAAATGTCCGCTTTTTTGAGCTGCTTTAATGACATGTAAACCCATTTTCCCAGCCGCACCATTAATAAGTAATCTCATAAAATACCTCTATTTTATTAAACCAAGTTTAATCATCTCTTCTCTAACAAATTGTTCTTTTGAACATGGAGTTAAGGGAAGCCTTAGTTCATTTTTGCATAAATTCATTAAACTTGCTGCACATTTGATAGGTATAGGATTAACCTCACAAAATGCAGCTGAAACAAACGGATTAACTTTAAATTGGAGTTCTCTAGATTTTAAAATATCACCAGCAAGAAAGTTTGCGACAATGTCATGCATTAATTGTGGTATAACATTGCTAACAACACTAATAACCCCAATTCCCCCTAAAGATAAAATTGGTAATACGATGCCATCATCACCACTATACAAATCTAATAGTCCTTTAGTTAATCTAGCTACTTCAGAAATTTGAGAAATATTACCGCTAGCTTCTTTTATAGCAATAACATTTTTACAATTTTGTGCAATTTCAAGTGCAGTATCAGGGTTTATATTTACACCAGTTCTTCCCGGAACATTATACATAATTATTGGAATTTTAACGCTATTAGAAACTGCTTTATAATGTTCAACTAGTCCTTTTTGGGTGCATTTATTATAATATGGGGTAACAGTTAGTAATGCATCGGCACCGAGGGTCTCATTTTCTGTAGCATAGCTTATAGTTGTATGAGTGTTATTACTCCCAGCACCTAGAATGACAGGAACTTTTTTGTTTACAAGTTCTATAACAGTTTTTGAAACTGATACTCTTTCAGCTCTTGATAAAGTTGTAGGTTCACCCGTAGTGCCATTGACAACTAGGGCATCAGCCCCATTATTTAATTGAAATTTTACTAGTTTTTCTAGTGAATCAAAGTCTACTCTATCATCTTTCATTGGAGTGATTAGTGCAGTTGCTACACCTTTAAATATTGACATAATTATTTCTCCTTGTCTGTTTTGTTAGGGTATACCCAACTTAATGTGTATATGATTTAATCATTCTATTTAGCGTGTTTTATCATATATTCAGCTATTTGGATTGTGTTTGTTGCGGCACCTTTTCTAATGTTGTCTGCTACGACCCACAAATTGCATCCAGATGCTACTGTATCATCTATCCTTATTCTTCCTACAAAAATTTCATCTTTATCTTCAGCATAAATTGGCATAGGATATAAATTTTCAGCTGTATTATCTAACACAATAATACCAGGCATATTTTCTAGAGCTTCTTTAATTCCTTCAAGTGTACAGGGTTTTTCAAACTCTAAATTTACACTTTCCGAGTGACCGTGAAATACAGGTACTCTAACCGTGGTTGCTGTAACTTTGATGGAGTAATCGTTTAATATTTTTTTGGTTTCTTCTATCATTTTCCACTCTTCTTTTGTATAGCCATTTGGCAAGAATGTATCAATGTGTGGAATTAAGTTGTTTTTAATTGGATATATAAATTTATTCATAGTTCCATTTGCTAAATCGTTGTAACCTTGCAATCCAGCGCCAGAAACAGCTTGATAAGTGCTGAATATCACTCTTTTTATTTTATACTTATCGTGTAGTGCTTTCAATGGAACAACTGCTTGTATTGTAGAACAATTTGGATTTGCGATAATCCCCTTATTATTAAACGCCTCTTCTCCATTTACTTCTGGCACTACTAAAGGAACATCTTTTTCCATTCTCCAGCAACTAGAGTTATCTATGACTATAGCACCTTCTTTAACAAACAAAGGGGCATATTCTTTACTAATTGTTCCACCAGCTGAAAATAATGCAAAGTCAATATTTTTTCCTTTAATATTTTCTGGAGTCAATTCAATAACTGTAAGTTCTTTTCCTAGCAAGTTAATTTTTGTGCCTGCAGATCTAGCACTTGCGAATAAATAGTAATTTTCTACTGGGAGTTTTTTTTCTTCTAACACTTGAAGAAATTTGTTTCCAACCATACCAGTCGCGCCTACAATTGCTAAATTATATTTTTTCATATTAATTCTCCTATATTTGTTTAAACTGATATAAAATATAGCAAAATCTTTATTATAAGTCAAACTATGTATACTAATATATTAGTATTGTTTAGAGCTTCTAGGAATTGTGTTTACAAAAAAGGCACTGATGTGTATAATAGCAATTAGTTATAAATTTATATTACAAGGATTTAATATGGCAAAAAACAAATCAAAAATAAATGAAAAATCATTAAAAGTAAAATTAATAGGTAATTTGGAATTAGTTGAACAAAATAGGAATGAGCCTCATAAAGGTGCATACCCTGGTGGAAGATTTAAAAGATTTTTTGATACATTTAAAGCAAACTTTCAACCCCTAATGATAGCGAATTTATGTTCAATTTTATTTGTTCTTCCTATAATAGCTTTAATAATGTTTTTTACAATGCAAGGTATTGAGAAAATAGGCTATATGATTGCTAAAATCAATGAGCCATATTTAATGAGTTCTTTTGGGGTTGGCCTATCAGATGGCATGTCAATAGAGGAAGCTAAAAGCATATTATTAAACAGTTATAGAGTTTTAGTTAGTGCAATAGCATTAGGTCTTCCATTGCTCGGTTTTGGAATTGCAGGCAATTTATCTATAACAACAAAACTCATATGGGGAGAATCTTTGCTTATTAAAAAAGATAAACAAGGAAGGGATGTTCCAAGAGTTATAACAGAGTTTTTTAGAGGATTAAAAAAATTTTGGAAGGAAAATTTTATAATTATGTTAATAACAGCCGTTGTTTTTGGAGGAGTAGCAAATTTACTTTTAAATTTCATAGAGGCGTCTTGGATTAATCATTACAAAGCTACTGATATCATTTCATTGATTTTTGCAATATTGATAACATTGATATATTTTCCGTTTTTTGCTAATCTTTTACCAACAACTGTAACATATAATTTAAAAGCTAAATATAAAATTAAAAATGCCCTAATTTTAACTATTACATTTTATGTGCCTGCATTAATAATGTTTGTTTTTGCGATATTACCTTTTGTTTTGTTGGCAGCAGGCAAAATATTTTCTTTAATTATGTTTGTATTTATTTTATCTTTTGGAATTAGTTTTATGTGTTTAATTTTGGTAAATTATAATGACTATAATCATGAAAAAATAATCGAACCACTTTACCAAGCAAAAATTAAAGTTGAATTAAAAAAAGAAAGAAGAGCTAGAAGAAAAAAGAAATAAATTTTTGTTGCAGTATATAAGTTATTTTTGTTTTTTTATATTGTTTTTGGAGGCATTATGGTCAGGCAAAGTCAAATTTATAGAGCCATAACATTTAAAGATAAAGCTCGCATTGCCGCAATTGATACTACTGATATAGTAAATCAATTAATTAAGATGCATGATTTATCTCCTTTAGCGACAGCAGTTTTAGGTAGAGCTATAACGCTTGGTGCCTATATATCTTCCAATTTAAAAAACAGTAATCATAAGTTTAATTTAATCATTAATGGGGGCGGTCCTGTAGGGCAAATATGTGTAGCAGGTAATGGTAATTTGGAAATCAAGGGATATCTAGAAAATCCGAAAGTTTCATTACCTTTCAAGGATGACAAGCTTGATGTTGGTGGTGCAGTTGGCAAAAATGGATACATTAGTATAATACAAGATTTGGGTTTAAAAGAATTATATACTGGAAGTGCAAAGCTTGTTTCTGGAGAAATTGCAATAGATTATGCAACTTACTTGTTGCAAAGCAATGGAGTAAAAAATGCAGTAATTTTAGGTGTTTTAGTTGATAAGAATGGCTGCCAAGCATCCGGTGGATTAATAATAGAGTTGATGCCAGGGGCTGATGAAAATCATATTTTTGTGTTAGAAGATATTATTTCTTTGATGAGTAATTTTTCTAGTTTATTAAAGGAAAAAACAATTGAAGAAATTATGGATTTTTATTTTGGGCATTTTGAGACTACCGTTTTATCAAATGATAAGATAAAACTAAAATGTGATTGCAACAATAAAATACCAAACATATTAAGAGGTTTAGGTGAGTATAGTGTAAGAAAAATGCTTCAAGAGGATAAAGAAATAGAAGTCAAATGCGACTATTGTTCAAAAAAATATACATTTAATGAGGACTTAATAAACAAATTATTTTCTTGAGTTATATTAAAAAATGGATAAAGAAGAAAAGAAAAACATAGAAACATTTTATCAAAGTGCTGAAATTAGCGCTTCTATTGCTGATGATTTTGTTGGCGAAAAACAGTATACACAGGCAATAAGAATGCTGTGGGAAGCATATAATTTTTCAGGTAAAAGTATTTATTTAGAAAAGATAGCTATTTTATACGGAATTATTGATGGTGCTGAAGAAGAAGGGATTAATTTGCTTGCTGATTTGTACATTAATAATTCTGATATGAATATAAGCAAAAAAGCATTGATTATTAATGCTCTTCATTTAAAACTAAAATCTCAAATTGTTAGTGAAGATGCAAGCTTTGGTACTGCTGATGCTGATTTTATTAATGTATTAGATGAAATAGCAGAAAATATTGGTGCAGAAGTTGTAGAAAAAAACAGAGAACCTTTTTACATATATGACAAAAATACTGCATACATAAATGATATAAAATCTAAAGTTACTTCAGCTTTTGAAAGATTCGATGATAAAGCATATTTTGCAATTCAAAATGAAATTCTTTCTTTAGTGAATTTTAAAAAATATGAAGAACTTCTAACTACTGTTATATATATTGGTCTGACATATAATGCAGATAACCTAATCGTACCTTTAGTTGAAAAATTGCTTGAGCTTGATAATTCAAATCAATTTGCAATAATTGCAGCTTTAACTATAAGTAAAGAATTAAAAATTAATCCTTTTAAATTCAACATCGATTTATTAGTTACAGTTCTTGCTAATAAGTATATTGAAAAAAAATCATATAATCAATTAGGGCTTTTGCTTCTTAATATGCCATATTCTCTTTGTAAAAATGCTGTGCTAGTTGCACTTGTGGCTTTGTCAAAAGTAGATGAGCATGCTTTAAAAACTTTATATGCTATGGCTGCACAATATATGAATATTGGGAATTTAGATGCGGCAAAGAAATATATTGAGATAGGAAAAACAATATATCCTCGAAGTCCTTTGTTTTTATATTTAGATTGGTATAAGGACAATTATTTTAGTTTTGTGCAATTAGATATTTTAAATAATAAAGACAAAATTAGTGCTTTATTGTTAAAAGAACTTATTTTGGAAGTTGAATTATATGAGAAAAACTTTAATAGTATTGATGGAGCTAGTGATGAATTAAAAACTGTGTCTATGCACCCTCTTGAAAAGTGGAAGTTTAGAGAAAGGATATCTATTTTATTATTTCTTGGCTGCATTCAGGACATTAATGCTTTATTTGATAGATTAGTTACACATAGCAACAGAAAGTCATATTTTAATTTTTTAATTAAGGAAATATCTTCTGCTTATCATGAACTGCCTGTTAAAATGAGTATATTTACAGCTATCCAATACATTAATAAAGATTTTCAAAATAGAGCATTCACACTATTTAATAAATCTATATTTACTGGTAAAATTACCACACAAGTTTTTGATGAAAATGATTCCAATTATAAAAGATTAAAAAAAGCTTATGTTGATATTGCAACAAACTTGTTTTTTATTGATGTTTCAATTGATCGAAGATTGCTAAAAAAAATTATTATGTATTTTGAAAAAATTGATGAGATTGATAAATATTCATATAATGATTATTTAGCTGCAATAATGACTGTATATTATAAGCTAATAGAGACTGATTCAGATATTAATTTTGTTTATCAGGCTTTAAAAGTTGACGTTAAAGCTGTAAAGATTTTGGCAAAAAAATATGGGGAGATTTTTGGTTACAGTTAAAGAAAGTATTGTCCAATATATTTAAGGGGGCTATTAAGAAACTAAAAAATTTTTAACATTTTTTCTTTGTAAAAAACAAACATGACAAGGGGAAGGCTGTTTTCGATATTAATTGAAACATAAATGCATTTATGAGTCACCTTCAAGGCTTTCTTAACAGCCCCATGTTTTATTGCATTTAAGTAGGTTAAACTTATTCTTCCAAAACTTTAATAAAAACTTCTTCATCGAAACAATTTGTTAATGCAGGAATTTTTTTAAAAATCAAAAATCTTGTAAGCACAGCTATTCCTAGACTTAAAAATCCACCTACAACAACATCGGATAAGAAGTGAGCACCATATATAACTCTACTAATTCCTGTTAATGCTGTAATTAGACTTGGAACAAGCCAAAAAATCCATTTATTTTTATTGAATTTTTGGCTTAACATAGGAAAGATTATTAATCCAAAACTAACTCCTGCAGATGAGGTGTGTCCTGAAGGAAAGGATGCAAAGGCACCGTTATCAATGCTTTTAAAAAGTTGTTTATATTCAGGAGTATAATATTTAGGTTTAATTATACTGTTTGGAATATACCATGGTCTAAAAGCACCTTTTCCTAGCCAATAACTGCTTATAGTCTCTTTATTGTTTTGATAAAAAGAGTCTACCATTGTACGATATCGTTGTCTTGCAAAAAACAATTTTCCCAATTGTGTAAAAAGGCCAGTTAGGGCAGCGAGAATAGCAAAAAACATTAGTACAATAAAAAGCTTTTCAATAAACAATTTGGGTAATTTTGTGAATATGTATAAAGTAAATGCACTAAATAAGACAGTAAAAACTGATATATAAACATATATTAAAAACAAATCTTCTTTCAATATGTTTTCTTTTGCCCATATGAAAAGAGATATATAACCAGCTACAGTTATAATTATACCGCCTAATTTGAATATAATTTTCCAATTTTTATTTAATTTTGAAAAATTTTTAACAAAAATTGTCGCTCCAAGGAATGGAATGAAAAGAAAGGTTGGAAGTGTTCCTAAAACATCGCCAAGATTTGCTAGTATTGATTTTGTGTTATAAATGGCATTGCTAACTTCCAAATCTAAAAAAGCCGAAATTAATAAAAGTGTAACAAATAGAGTTGATGTTAATCCTATAAAAAGCCATTGATTTTTTGATAAATTTTTCATTTTATACCTCGATAATATTTGTGAATTAAACTTGTGCTCATTGATTAATAAATAAGTTTTTCTCGTAAATAATTTACTAGTTCATTAATTTGAATACGTTCTTGTTCCATTGTGTCTCTATCACGGATAGTTACACAACTATCATCTATGGTTTCAAAGTCTATTGTTATACAATAGGGGGTACCAATTTCATCTTGACGTCTATAGCGTTTGCCAATTGAACCACTTACATCGTATGTAGCAGGGAAATGTTTGCATAATTTGTCAAATACCTCATCTGCAACATCAGATAATTTTTTTTGCAAAGGAAGAACAGCAACTTTATATGGTGCAAGTGCATGATGTAGTTTTAAGACAACTCTCATATCATTATTTGGCAAATCTTCTTCTTCATAAGCATTACATAAAAATGCAAGCACCATTCTATCAACTCCTAATGAAGGTTCTACGCAATAAGGCACATATCTTTCGTTTGTTATTGGATCTACATATTCTAATGATTTTCCCGATGCTTGAGCGTGAGCTTTTAAATCGAAGTCAGTTCTATCCGCTATACCCCACAATTCTCCCCAACCAAAAGGAAATAAAAACTCAAAATCTGTGGTTGCAGCACTGTAGTGAGACAATTCTTCAGGATCATGGTCTCTTAATCTTAGTGCTTCTTTTTTAATCCCAAGTTCGATTAGCCACTCTTTACAAAAGTTTTTCCAATAATTAAACCATTCTAAATCAGTGCCAGGGGCACAAAAAAACTCAAGTTCCATTTGCTCAAATTCTCTTGTTCTAAATATAAAATTACCGGGGGTAATTTCATTTCTAAAGCTTTTACCAATTTGCGCTATACCAAAAGGAATTTTTGCTCTACAAGAACGCAATACATTTGCAAAGTTAACAAAAATTCCCTGTGCAGTTTCAGGTCTTAGATAAATTGTATTAGTAGATTCTTCTGTTACACCTTGAAATGTTTTAAACATCAAATTGAATTGCCTAATGCTTGTATAATCGAGAGCTCCACATGTCGGACATTTAATAGAATTAGATTTTATATATTCTTCCATCGCTTTATTGTCAAGAGAAGAAATATTCATTGAAATGTTTTTTTTCTTGTTATAATCTTCTATCAAAGTATCAGCTCTATGTCTTGAATGGCATGATTTACAATCCATAAGCGGATCAGAAAATCCTGCTAAATGTCCGCTGGCTTTCCATACATCAGGATTCATTAAGATTGCACTATCTAATCCATAATTTAGTTTGCTTTCTGTTACAAATTTTTTCCACCAAGCTTTCTTTACATTATTTTTGATCTCAACACCTAGTGGACCATAGTCCCATGTGTTAGCTAAGCCGCCATAAATTTCACTTCCTGCAAAAATAAAGCCCCTTCCTTTAGCAAGAGCCACAAGTTTTTCCATCGTAAGTTTTGACATAACATCCCCTTAACATATCTATAAAATATTAGATACATATTAAACTTTTTGAACTTTACTGTCAATAAATGCAGCATTAATGTTTTAAATTATGCATTTAAAGGTGTTTTTATCAAAAGATGTTTACTTATAAGATTTCTATTAAACCAAAGTTCTTGTTTATAGATATGCCTTTGTTGTATAATTTTCGCATGAGTAAAATTGTAAAATTTAATAATGGTTTAAGATTAGTTTTGCAAAATATTTCGCATTCTCGTGCAATCGCAATAGGGGTTTCTATTGGTGTTGGTAGTTCATTTGAGAACAACAAAACTAATGGACTTGCACATTTTACTGAGCATATGCTGTTTAAAGGAACTAAAACTAGAAGTGCTTTCGATATAGTTAATTATTTGGAAATGATTGGAGTTAATATCAATGCTTATACAAGCAAAGAACAAACAATGTATTACACTCTTTCATCTTTTGAGTATATGGAGCAATGCCTAGAGGTTTTATCAGATATCTTTTTTAATTCAACATTTAATGAAAATGAAATTGAAAAAGAAAAAGGTGTTATTATAGAAGAAATAAATGCAGATTTAGATAATCCAGAAAGTGTTTGTGTTGACAATCTTGCAAAGGCATACTATGGTGAGAAAAATTATGGACTAAAAATTTTGGGAAATATAGAAAACATAAAAAAATATAATAGCCAGGATTTTGTCGAGTTTGTAAAAAATTTTTATACTTCTGATAATGTTGTAATTTCTATTGCAGGCAAGCTTGATGAAGAAAAATCAATTGCTTTGGTTGATAAATATTTCAATCGAAATTTTGTTAATACAAAAAAGTTAGAAAGATCTACAGATATAAATTTACAATTTGACTCGCAGGTATTTATTAAAGACACTAAACAAGCCAATATTGCAGTAGCCTTTCCAACATATAGTGCTATGGAAAACAGCTACATACACACGGTTTTTAATAATTTGACGACAGGAGGCATGTCTTCTAGGTTGTTTCAAAAAATAAGAGAAGAGTTGGGGCTTGTTTATGACATAAGCTTATATGCTTTAACCTATAAAAATTGTGGAAATATGGTCTTATATTTAGGAACGAGTAATAGTTTGGCTACTAAAGCTTTAGATTCAATCCGTGAAGAATTAGACAATATTAAATCATGTGGATTTACTGAGGATGAATTAAAAAAAGGCAAAGAGCAAGTTAAGTTAAAAATTATGCTTATGCAAGAACAAGCAATGTCAGTGATGCGAGCGAATGCTAGCAAAGTTGTTTTATTTGATAAAAGTTTTAATATCGATAAAGAATTAGAAAAATTAAACGAAATAACATTGCTTGATTTACTAGATTATGCTAATAAATACATTGATTACAACAAAATGGCGAGCAGTTATGTTGGAAGTGACATTAAATTAGATGTTTTGTCAAGTTTCAAATAAAGGACAGGTATTTAACCAAATTGCAGTTTTGTTTATAATTAAATTTTAATTTGACTCAAATATGTTATATAATAAAGTAGTATGTGTATATAATTAAACTAGACAAATAGACAAAATTACAAAAGGTGCAAGATTGAAAAAAAATAAGCGAGTTAAAACAAAAAAAGATGATATAAGACTTACTATTAACTTTACTGTGTTAGGTCTGTGTTTTTTGAGCATTATTCTTTTGTTTTTTAAGCCTACCAGGGATTTTCTATATGGAGTTTTTGGATATTCAATATATGTGTATATCCCCGCATCAATAATTTATTTGGTTTTATCTTTTACTGGATGGATTAAAAAAATTAATTCAAAAACATTAGTATCTATAGTGTTGTTGATACTTTCAATTTTGTCTACAATCCATGTCGGAACCAATAAGCAAATCATTAAAGATCCAAACTCAAACTACATTACTGCACCATATTATGCTGCAAATACCGTTGGTGGTTTAATGATGTCTTTGCTGTCTTATGTATTTATAGCAATATCTAGAGATTATGGTTTTGTATTAACGTGTGTTTTTATTTTGATGGCGACTATTCTTTTAATGACTATATATCCTTTAATTTTGATGATAGGGCGAGGTTCACGGGTAGAAAAAAAAGTTTGTATTAGAAAAAATTCAATGCCAACTACCGATCAGCCTCAACAATCAAGTTATGAAAATGATGAAAAAATATTACTTTATAATGATGAGTTGCCTCACCTTGAATCAAATGTAAGTAGTGCCCATAAGACTCTTTTTAGTAAAGAAATGCCTTCAAAAGATGAGAAGCGTTCTTTATTTGAATCTTTAACATCTGATGAAGAAGTTAGGGCAAGGGTGAATAAAGAAAGTGCAGAAATTTTATTTAACAAAAATAAGCCAGTTGAAACTACGAAAAAAGAATCTTTTAAAATTTTGAATGACTTAGAGGATAAAAAGGCAGATGTTTTATCTGATCAAAGACCCCGTAGCAGTGAGGATATTTTATTTGGTAATCATTTAGATGTTAAACAAACATTAGAAACGAGAGATTTTAATTTTGATTCCACAGAAAAGCCTAAAAATATGGAAGCATTATTTGGTGCAAAAGATGAAATCAACCCATCAACTTTGGAAGAGCAAAGGCAAGACAAGTTATCGGCATTAGATTATATTACAAAGCCATATGATCAATCTGAATACGATAAATATGTACAAACTTCTCCCTTTACACGTAATGCAATTGAGCAGCTTAATGAGGAAAATAAAGGCCGTTTTGCAGGTAATACAAATATTAAATCATCTGAAATTTATCAAAAACATGAAGATATAAGCAGTCAAGTGAGTGTTACTCAAACTTCATTTGATGATTTTGTTACTCAAGATATTTCTCGTAGTACAACCGAAAAACCTTTTTCATCAAATGATAGTTTTAAAGATCCATTACAAGAACCAAAAGCATCCGAATTGCCACTTTGGAAATCAAGGTTAAAAGAAAAAAGAGAAAACTCTATCATTGAAACAGCACATCAGATTTCTCTAGATGAGCACTTAGAAAGTTTAAATGAAGTAACATCTATATCTACAGAGTCTAATGAAAAGTCAAAGGAAAAAATTAAGATTAAAAGGAAATATAATCCTCCGCCGGTTTCGTTACTAACAAAATATGGCGGTGAGCTTTCCCCTGAACCTGAAAATTATGAGTTTATAAAGGCAAGAATAGATCAGACAATGGCTGAGTTTGATGTGCCCGCAAATGTGATAAATGCTCAAAAAGGACCTACTTTTACTCGTTATGAATTAGAATTGGGGGACGGATATAAAGTTACTAGACTGAGTCAATTAATTGATAATTTAAAAATGAGATTGGAGGTAAAAAATATTAGATTGCTAGCTCCAATCGGAGGAAAGAATGCTTTTGGGCTAGAAATTCCAAATAAAAAGAGATTAACTGTTGGCCTTAGAGAAATTATAGAGAGTGCAAGGTTTTCAAAACAAACAGATGGAATTGATTTGTGTTTTGGCATGACAAATGATGGTGATAAATATATAGCAGATCTTTCTAAGATGCCTCACATGCTCGTTGCTGGTGCAAGTGGTACTGGTAAGAGCGTGTTTTTAAATTGTGTAATAATTGGTTTACTATATAAATATTCACCTGAAGATCTCCGCATCATTTTAGTCGATCCAAAGAGGGTTGAATTAAATAAATACAAGGGTATTCCCCATTTATTAATCCCAGATACTATTAAAGAATATCAAGAAGCGGTAAATGCTCTCAAGATATTAGTTAAAGAGATGGATGATCGTTATAAAATTTTGGAAAATTCAAGTTGTGCAAATATTACGGAATATAATCAAATGTTTCCTAATAAAAAAATGCATAAAATTGTCTTAATAGTTGATGAAATGGCAGACTTAATGATGAAATCAAAAGGTTCAACTGAGTTTGAGGATTCTGTTGTTAGAATAGCGCAATTAGCAAGAGCTGCAGGAATTCATATGATATTAGCAACTCAAAGACCTGTTGTAGAAGTTATCACAGGATTAATTAAAAGTAATATTACTTCCAGGGTTGCTTTTACAGTTCAAAATGGACGTGATAGTAGCATTATATTGGATGAAACTGGCGCTGAAGAGTTATTAATGCTAGGTGATATGCTGTTTTCTTCCCCTACGTCAGGAGGTCTTGTGAGAATGCAAGGTGCTTATGTTAGTTCACAAGAAATAATGGATGTTTGTAATTATATTAAAGCTAATAATGAGGCTGATTTTGATGATGAACTTTTAGAAAAAATCGCACATAATCCAAATGATGATATAGTTGCAGAAATTTCTGCAGCTGAAAGAGCTGAAGAGAAAAAAATGCAACGAATAGAAGATGATGAAGAGTTAGCAAAAGAAGTTTTGAGATTTTTTATACTAAGAGGTAATGGTTCAATTTCAAGCGCTCAAACTAAATTTGGAATAGGATATGTAAAAGCTAAGCGAATTGTTGAGATGCTTGGTGAAAGAGGGTATTTAGGCCCAGAAACCAAAGGATCTACTCCTAGAACGATTGAAATAACAATAGAAGAGCTCGAAAATCTAATCGAGACAGGAACTTTTTAACAAATGAATGTCGGATTAATATCTTTAGGCTGTGATAAAAATCGTGTTGACAGTGAAAAGGTGCTATATTACTTAAAAGAAAATGGTTACGATATAATCACAGATTTAATGGATGCAGATGCTTTAATTATTAATACTTGTGCTTTCGTTGATAGAGCAAAAGAAGAAAGTGTGTCCATTATTTTAGAAGCTTTAGAAATTCAAAAAGAGAAAAACTTAAAAATTGTAATTATTGGTTGTTTAGCACAGCGCTATTTTGATACACTAAAAAATGAATTCCCAACAGCAAGTATTGTTTGCTTAGATAGATATGAAAGCATTCCAATTATACTACAAAGTGATTTCCCAGATTTTTTAAGCTGTAAAGAAAAAAATCTTAAATATAAAAATAACAGTTTTGACATTGTTAATATAGGAAGAATTTCAACAACTTTATCACATATTGGATATTTAAAAATAGCAGATGGTTGCGACAATTTTTGCTCATACTGCGCAATCCCTTTTATTCGAGGTAGATATAGATCGATACCTTTAGATGTTTTAATCAATGAGGCAAAGTTTTTAAAAAACAACGGTGTTAAAGAACTTATGATTATTGCTCAAGACACAACAAAATATGGGTTTGACTTGTATCACAATTATGGTTTGCTAGAGCTACTAAAAGAATTGACAAAGATTGATTTTTGGAAAATAAGGATTTTATATGCATATCCAGAACTTGTAGATGAAAAATTAATAAATTTTATTTCAGAAAATGATAAAATGGCAAAATACATAGATATGCCAATACAACATATTAACGATGATTTATTAATATCTATGAATAGAAAAGCATCTAAACATGAAATTATTGAAAAGATAAATAAAATTAAAAAAATAAACAGAGACATAGCTATAAGAAGCAGCTTTATTGTGGGTTATCCTGGTGAAAGCAAAAGTCAGTTTGTAGAATTATTTGAATTTATTGAAAAAGGCTTAATTGATCATGTTGGCATCTTTAAATATTCTAGAGAAGAAGGTACAAAGGCTTATGACTTAAAGCCTCAAATTCTAGAGAAAATTAAAAGTGAAAGATATGAAGCTCTTTATCAGGTGCAACATAGGAATGTTATCAGTAAAAATAGGGAGTTTATAGGTGCTAGAAGACAAGTAATTATTGATTATTTTGACGAAGATGTTAATTGTTATGTAGGTAGATTTGAACAATCATGTTTTGAAGTTGACAATATTGTTTACATAGATAAAAAAGACAAAAAAATTGAATCTGGAGATATACTTGATGTAGTTATTTATGATGCAGAACTTGATTTTTATGCATCATTTGTTGAGTAGGTTATGAATATGGAAAATAATATGAATATTAATAGCACGAATACATTTAAATTATGTGAATATCCAAGTACAATAAGAGATTTGTTGTTTATCAATTTCCCATTTTTACAATATAAAATTGCTGCCGATGGTTTAGATTGTAAGCTATCAATTGAAAATGCAAGTGTTGAAGATATAGAGGGGATAGTGAATCTTTTTAGCGATATTATCTATTCTGATGAAGATATTAGTTTAGCTGAATGTGCAGTTAGGTTATTGTATGAAAATAATATAAATATTGCGGTTGCTGAAAGCTGCACAGGAGGGATGTTGTCTTCAATGTTTATTGATGTGCCAGGAAGCTCGGAAGTTTTTTATGAAGGATTAGTAACTTATTCAAATATTTCAAAAATTGACAGGCTTTTTGTATCCGAGGATACCATTTCTGAGTTTGGAGCAGTAAGTCCAGAAACTTCTTTAGAGATGGCCCAAGGACTATTAAAGGATAATGTCATCATCGGAGTTTCAACAACAGGTATTGCTGGTCCTCAAGGGGGAAGCCAAGAAAAGCCAGTGGGAACAGTTTATATAACAATTGCAAATTTAGAGACTTTTATTACTCATAAATATATTTTTGATGGTAGCCGTAACGAAATAAGAAAATATGCCTCACAAATGGCAGTTTTTCATTTGATTGAGTTTTTGAGTAAAAACTATAAAGTTTGATTAATTAAAAGGTAAAGCAATGCCATTCAAGTGGATGGACATATCTAAATGCTTCTGAATTAAATCGACATCTCTTAAATCCATTTTTTTTGCTTGAAATTTTAATGACTAAGGATAGTAGTTTCATATTATCATACTTATCAATTTTTTGTTTTACTTGACTTTCATGCATTTTTAGTGCAGTTAGTTGTTTTGCTATATGTCTTTTTCGTGTAGTAATAAAAAAGTTGGGTTTTGAAGTGAAATAATAGGCTATTCCTTTCAAGTTTTTATTTGTAGAAAGCCCATATCGTTTAGCAAGCAAAATGTTCCCAGAATTAATAGCATAAAATTCTATAGCTTTTCCTGTCTTTATATGATCGGGATGGAATTCATTTTTAAGACTTGGATCAGGTCCCCAAATTAAATCAGGCGATATTTCCATTATTTTTTTGTAAAGTTCAATATTTAAATCTTCTTGAGAATAAAGACCTCCGTCAGAGAATGATAGGAATGATACAGATTGAGCGCCTAAAATTTTTGCAGATTCTGTAGCTTCAATTTCTCTTGTTTTTGCAAGCCATTCTTCTGAAATAGTATCGTTATCCGTGCCTAAGCATCCATCGGTTACGATAATAAAGTGTATTTCTACGCCTAATTCTTTTAGTTTTGCAACGGTTCCTCCAGCTGCAATTTCAATGTCATCTGGATGGGGTCCTACAAATACAACTTTTTTTAATTCGTTTAATTTAGGTTTTTTAGTCAAAAAATGAGCAATCAGTTTAAAAAAACACATAACACAACCTCCATAATAAATTAATCTTACATATAAATTATCTAAAGTTCAAGATTTATTAAAATGAATCGAGTTGAAGTTTAATATTATAGTTGATATTTTTTTGTTAAGTCGGTTTTTT
>JAAZJD010000020.1 GCA_012800525.1 Clostridiales bacterium | reverse complement strand
AAGGTTTTTTTACTGCCAGTATCAGCCAAAAAAAGAGAGAACCAAAATTGGGACTAAACAAAAGATTGCACTTACTACTAAGCCTCTCGCTGGGAAAATTCAGTTGCACTTAACATTAGACTTAACACTATAAAGACAAGTTTTGCAAACAAAAAGTGCCTTTTTTGTGCTCGTAAATGATAAAATGGATAGAAGTTTCGTTTTCGAAATATAAAAAAAGGGGCTGTTAAGAAATATTTAAATAACTACAACATATAAATAGCTAATGTCAAAATAACATCTCTCTAAATGTGTTTGTGTTTCGACAATAAAAAAGCTGTTAAGATTTTTTGAGTTTCTTAACAGCCCCTTAATCGAAATACTTTTAGACTAAAACTTAATATTTCATAAATTCTACTTTTGGATATAGCTTTTGTAGTTCTTCAACTTTTTTCTTGTTAAAGTCTATTTTATTGTTTTCAAAAAGATTGTTTCCTTTTGTGTCAATTGAAATAATGAGTGGACCAAACTCTTTTACTTTCATAACCCAAAAAGCTTCAGGCATTCCTAAATCTTCCCACTCAACACCTAAAACTTCTTCTACTTGTGTTGCAGCAACCACAGCATTTCCTCCGGGGAAAACTGCATGTACAAATTTATCTTCTTTTGCAGCTTTAGTGGTTTTTTCACCCATGCCACCTTTTCCTATTACAAGCTTTGCTCCAGTTATTTTCATAAATTCTTTCTCAAACTTTTCCATTCTCATGCTTGTAGTAGGACCAATAGAAACCATTTCCCATTTCCCATTTTCTAATTTTTTAACAATGGGTCCAGCATGAAAGACTGCACCACCATTTAAATCGGTTTTAGGAACCACGCCTGATAAAACTCTTCTCTTGTGACCAGTGTCTCTGCAAGTTACTAGTAAACCTGTAAGGTATACAATGTCACCAATTTTTAGATTTTCAATATCTTCTGTTTTAATAGGGGTTGTTAATATTTTTTTCATTATTTACCTCGATTGTATTTTGTATTTTTTATGAATTTATTACTAAGTCCTTAGCACACAAAACCTAAATTATATTTTATATTCTTTATGAGTCAAGATAGTTGTATTCAAATCTTTATCAAAAACTATGGTTCCTCTTCTATGTGCCCAGCATCCAAAGGCAACACCAACACCAAAAGAGGAGGGGTGTCTTGCCATATTTTCTATATTGACACATAGTACACTAGAAGATCCAGAAAGTCCTTGAGGGCCTAAGCCTATATTATCTAAAGCATTTGCTAAATCTTTTTCAAGCTTTGCAACTAGAGGATCTGGATTTGAAGAGCCTACTTCTCGTAGGGATGCTTTTTTGGCAAGTTTTGCACTTGATGCAACACACGTTCCAAATCCAACACCAATAACTAATGGTGGACAGGCATTGATTCCCCAATCAACCATAGTGTCAGTGACAAAATCAACAGCACCATGATATCCTGCAGATGGCATTAGTACTGTTGCACGTCCTGGAAGAGAGCAACCTCCACCTGCCATATATGCAGTTAACTCCAACTTGTCGCTATTTGGTATCAAATCATATTCGATGTAAGGGACATTTAATCCAACGTTATTATTTGTATTTTTTTCCTTGAATGTTTCTACCGCATTATGCCTTAGAGGAACAGAGTCTGTTGCAATTAACACTGCTTCTTTTAAAAGTGGCTCAAGTTCATCTATCAATGGAAATTTAGTCCCAACTTTTAAGTAAAATTGAATAACCCCAGTATCTTGGCAAATTGGTCTACTTAGTTTTTTTGCCTTATCTATGTTGTCAAACATACAAGAATATATTTCTTTTGCAATTTTGTTATCTTCATTTTTTTGCAATTCTTTTAATCTTTTCATGACATCATCTGGCAAAATTTTTGCAACAATGTCTATGAAGGCAACAACTTTTTTAACAAAATCTTGATTTGAATTCATCGCTTATCTCCTAAAAAACTTACTAGAGTAATTATACCATTTTAAAGGGCTAATTTGTAAAGTTATAACGTTTAACAAAAATGCATGCAATGAATAACTATGAAAAAATATTTTATGTAAAATTTGAGATATATATGAAATACAAACATAATGCTAAAAAATCCTTAATTCCATAAGTAACTGCACGCTTAGGAATAAATAACTATGAAAAAATATTTTATGTAAAATTTGAGATATACATGAGATGTAAGTATAATGCTCAAAAATCATTAACTCTAGAAGTAACTGCATGCTCAAAGGCTAAATTTTCATATATAAGTGTCCATATTTTCAAATAAACCGTTAATTTTAGAGTAATCGAACTTTTAAGGTAGCCATAATTTAACGAAATGTTAATTCCAGAAGTAACTGCACGCTCAGAGCCTAAAAAAAGTTTTCATATGTAAGTGCCCATATTTTTGTATAATTAGAAAAATTTTCCAAATAAAAAGTTTCGAATTTGACAAAGTTTGTT
>JAAZJD010000019.1 GCA_012800525.1 Clostridiales bacterium | reverse complement strand
TTTGATTTGCAAAGGATAAAAAGATACAAAGTAAGTAAGGGCTTAATATCTGAGAATGTATTTGATTTGTAAGGGATATAAAAATGGATAGAATTGAAATTATAGTAATAGTTTTAGCATCAGTTCTTGTTTTACTAACAATAGGTTGGGCTATATTGCGTAGAGTTTTAGCTAGAAAATCAGGTAAAAAAATAACATCATGTGGATACTCATGTGCAAATTGTCCAAATGCATCTTGTTCGTCAAAAATTAAAAATGATGAAAAGGAGTAAAGTTATTAGTATTGATTTTTAATTAATACATTCAATTTAGGTGTGTAGTATTAGCCTCCAAATAATACTATATATATACATAATCTTCTTACTTAACTAAAAAGCTGCATATGTGGCTTTTTAGTTTTTTAAAAGTATTTAGTGGAAATTTTTATAATAAGTGTTAAAATACTTAATACAAGATTAAAATTGTAATTTTTAGGAGAAGGTAAAAGATGACGAAAAAAGATAATTGTACTCATGATTGTTCAACTTGTTCTTCAACTACTTGTTCTGATAAAAATACTGCTGTTTTAGAAAAAGAAGAGCCAAAAAGTTTGTTGGAAAAAACTCATGAACTTTCAAATGTAAAGAGAGTTTTTGGTGTTTTAAGTGGTAAGGGTGGAGTTGGTAAAAGTTTAGTTTCAGGTTTACTTGCAAGTTTATTAGCAAAACGTGGATACAAAACAGCTATATTAGATGCTGATGTTACTGGGCCATCTATTCCTAAGATGTTTGGAATAAAAGGTTATGTTACGGGAGATGACACTGGAATATATCCAAGAATATCTGAAGGTGGAGTTTCTATAATTTCTTCAAATTTTTTAATTGAAAATGAAGATGATCCAATTGTTTGGAGAGGACCATTGATTGCTGGTATGGTAAAGCAATTTTGGACTAAGGTTGTTTGGAATAATATAGATTATATGTTCATAGATATGCCACCTGGAACTGGAGATGTTTCTTTAACTGTTTTTCAATCAATTCCTTTAGATGGCATCATTGTAGTAACATCACCACAGGATTTGGTTAATATGATAGTGAAAAAGGCAATAAAAATGGCAGAAATGATGGATATACCTCTAATTGGAGTAGTTGAAAATATGAGTTATATTAAATGCCCAAATTGTGATAAAGACATTAGGCTATTTAATCCTGAAAAAGAAAATAAAATGCCAATTTTAGACAAAATTCCGCTAGATCATAATATTGCAAATAGTTGCGATAAGGGTGAAATTGAGAAACTAGAAGTTCCATATCTAGATAATACGATATATAAAATTATGTTCAAATGGCCAACGCCAAATAGCTCTGACAACAAATAGTTTGTTAATTTGATATATTTGTAAATTCAAAGGATTTAATTTATAAAAAGGGGCTGTTAAGAAACTCAAAAAAAATCTTAACAGCTTTTTTGTTGTCGAAACACAAACACATTTAGAGAAGTGTTATTTTGACATTAGCTATTTATATGTTGTAGTTATTTAAATATTTCTTAACAGCCTCTTTTGTTTTTTGCAAATAAATTAAAAATTATTTTGTAGAATATTCGCTTACAAAATCAGCAAATGATTCTTCATATTTTTCTGGATTTATAAAATATGCTTGCATGTGTGAGGCATTATCAATTGTTAAAAGTTTTTTAGGCGAGCTACAAGCTCTATAGCAAGCATCACCCATGTATGTTGGCACAAATTGATCTTTATTTCCATGAATAAAAAGTATAGGCAAAGTTGATTCTTTTACACTTTCTATAGGAGACGGTTTTTTAAAATTAACTTTTGCAATTCTTTTTGCAAACCAGTTAGCAATCGGAATTGTAGGGTATGGTGATAGTTTATACTCATGTCTCATTTGATAGAGTAAAAAATCGTATGCTCTTGAATATCCACTATCAGAAACAACACCTTTTATACTAGATGGGATATAGTCAAGTCCTGTTAGAATCATTGCGTTTACTGCCCCTAAAGAGGCTCCGTATATAAATATATTTTGACCAGGATTTTGGTCGTCTATAAACTCAGTCCAGCGGACTAAATCTTTACTTTCTTTTTTTCCAAGTGTCATATATTTACCTTCACTGCCAAGATGTGCTCTTGATATGGTAAACAAAACATTGTAATTTTTATGATTAAAAAATGGAAGAATGCCTGCGAAATCGTTAAAGCATGTAGATTTGTGTCCATGAGAACAAATGATTGTAACTTTTGAATCTTCTTTTGCAGGGAAATAAAAGCCTTTTAACTTAATTCCATCAATGCCATCTATTATGTACTCTTTTTTTTCTAGTGTATTTATATAATTTTGCTTATCTTTTGTAAATGCTACATAATCGTTATATGTTTCACCAAGTTGTGGCACAAATCGAATATCAGCCATATTAGCTTCCTTTTTTTGCCTGCCAACAAATCTTTTAAATGTTAAAAATCCTGCAAAAATCATCACACCTACAATTATACCAAGTGCAGCTAATACGGTTATTGATGTTATAAGAGCAATTTGCATATTATCCTCCAGCTTTTAATGTTCCAAATTAGATAAATTATACATTGTCTATTGCTAAAATGTAAAGTAAAGCCATGAAAGTTAGCTACTCCCATGCATTTATATAAACCAAAATTTTGGATGTCAGAAAATACATATATGTACTATAACAACATATAGTTATAGTATAATTATGTTTGACTATTAAATTCTTAATATATATAATACCATTGGACTTAAAAATTAAAATTTTTTAATCTAAATCAAATCAAAAACAAAATATTTTATATATTTTCTCAAAATAATATTTGGAGGTTATCAAATGAGTAAAAAAATGACAATTGATGGCAATACCGCTGCATCATATTCAGCATATGCTTTTTCTGAAGTGGCAGCAATTTACCCAATTACGCCAAGTACAACTATGGCTGAAGTTGCTGATGAATGGTCAGCTAAAGGTGTAAAAAACATATTCGGCAAACCTTTAAAAATTGTTGAATTACAATCAGAAGCAGGAGCTGCAGGAGCTGTTCATGGCTCATTAAATGCAGGTGCTTTGACAACAACATACACAGCAAGCCAAGGCTTGTTATTAATGATTCCTAATATGTATAAAATTGCAGGGGAATTATTGCCATGTGTGTTTCACGTTTCTGCAAGAGCTGTAGCAGGACATGCATTAAGTATTTTTGGAGATCATTCAGACGTTATGGCATGTCGTCAAACAGGATTTGCACTATTGGCTTCAAATTCAGTTCAAGAAGCATTAGATATGGGTGCAATTGCACACTTAGCTACGTTAGAAGCTAAAGTTCCGTTTTTGCATTTCTTTGATGGTTTTAGAACAAGTCATGAAATAAGCAAAATTGATGCACCAACATATGATGAATTTAAATCTTTAGTTGATCCAAAGCTAATTGAAGATTTCAGATCTAGAGCCTTAAATCCTGCACATCCAGTACAAAAGGGAACAGCTCAAAATCCAGATGTATTTTTCCAAAATAAAGAAGCTGCTAATAAATTTTATAATGCAACTCCAGCGATTGTTCAAAAAGCAATGGATAAATATGCTAAACTTACCGGTAGACAATATTCCTTGTTTGAATATGTAGGAGCAGAAGATGCTGATAAAGTTATCGTTATGATGGGCTCAGGTGCAGAAGCAGCTGAAGAAACCGTAAATTATCTAAATGCCAAAGGTGAAAAAGTTGGCTTAGTTAAAGTAAGGCTATATCGTCCATTTGATGTAAAGGCATTTGTTAATGCTCTTCCCAAAACAGCAAAGATTGTATCAGTTTTAGATAGAACAAAAGAAGCTGGCTCAATAGGTGAACCTCTATTTTTAGATGTTGTAGCAGCACTAAAAGGTAAAGGTATTGAAGTAATTGGTGGAAGATATGGACTTGCTTCAAAAGAATTCAATGGAAGTATGGTTAATGCTGTTGTAGAAAACATGAAAACAGATAAAAAGAATGGCTTTACAGTAGGAATCGTAGATGATGTTACAAATACATCTTTAGAAATTAAAACAAAGATTAATACTGTGCCAAAGGGAACTGTAGCATGTAAGTTTTATGGAATTGGTTCAGACGGAACAGTTGGAGCAAATAAAAATAGCATTAAAATTATTGGAGATAACACAGATAAGTATGTACAAGGATATTTTGTATATGATAGTAAAAAGTCCGGTGGTATCACAATTTCTCACCTAAGATTTGGAGATAAACCAATTCAATCTTCATATGTAATAGATCAAGCTGATTTTATCGCTTGCCATACCCCAAGTTATATCTATCGTTATGATATGCTTTCTGATTTGAAAGAAGGTGGAGTATTTTTATTAAATAGTATTTGGGAGCCAGAAGAAATGGATAAAGAGCTTCCAGCGACTGTTAAAAATTTAATAGCAAAGAAAAAAGCAAGATTTTATACATTAGACGGAAATAAGGTCTTGGAATCAATTGGAGCAAGACGTGGACTTAACACAGTTATGCAAGCAGCATTTTTCTATCTATCCGATATAATTCCTTATGCAGAAGCAGAAAAGCATATGAAAGATGCGATAGTAAAAACATATGGAAGTAAGGGTGAAAAAGTTGTAGCAATGAACTTTGGAGCAGTAGATGGAGCAATCTCTGAGCTAAAAGAGGTTAAATATGATGCAGAAAAATGGGCAAATACAAAAGACGGAGCTCCAATGGTTAATGTTGCTGCGGATAAGTATTTTTCAGATGTAATACATCCAATTTTAGTTCAAGAAGGAGATAAGCTCCCTGTATCAGCATTTACACCAGATGGCGTTGTTCCAACAGGTACAACTAAGTTTGAAAAGCGTGGTGTAGCAGTTTCAGTTCCAGTGTGGATCAAAGACAATTGCATTCAATGTAATCAATGTTCATATGTATGTCCTCATGCTGTTATAAGACCATTTTTATTAAACGAAGAACAAGCAGCCTCTGCTCCAGCTTCATTTGAAATGAAAGATGCAGTAGGATTTAAAGGGTATAAATATAGGATTCAAGTTAGTCCATATGATTGCACAGGTTGTGGAAGTTGTGTAAACACATGCCCAGCAAAAACTAAGGCTTTAGAGCTTGTTCCAATTGCTGATGCGATTGCAGCAGATGCTAAAAATAGTGAATTTGCTTTTGCTTTACCAGAAGCTGATAAAGTATACAATACAAATACAGTTAAAGGCTCTCAATTTTCTAAACCTCTATTTGAGTTTAGTGGAGCTTGTGCAGGTTGTGGAGAAACCCCATATGTTAAATTGGTTACTCAATTATTTGGAGAGAGAATGATTATTGCTAATGCAACAGGATGTTCTTCAATTTACGGCGGTTCTTCTCCAACATGTCCATATACAACTAATGATGCTGGCTGTGGTCCTGCTTGGGCAAACTCTTTATTTGAAGATAATGCTGAATATGGTTTTGGTATGAAGTTGGCATTAGAAGCACGTAGAGCTATCGCTCAAGAAAACTTGAAAAAGCTAGCAGAAAAATGTGATGGCTGTAAATCATTGATTGAAGCATATTTTAATACACTTGGTAATGTAGATGAAAATGAAGCTGCAGCAAAAGCTTTAGTAGATAAATTGTCAGTAGCAGTAAAAGATATTGAAGATACAGAAACGAAATCACTAGTTGAGGCAATTTTAGATAATAAAAATGTTTTAACCGAAAAATCAGTTTGGATTTTTGGTGGAGATGGTTGGGCATATGATATTGGCTATGGTGGTTTAGATCATGTTCTTGCAAGTGGAGCAAATGTTAATGTTTTGGTACTTGATACAGAAGTTTATTCAAATACTGGTGGTCAAGCTTCAAAATCAACACCAACAGGCTCTATCGCTAAATTTGCAGCAATGGGAAAACGTACTAAGAAAAAAGACCTTGGCATGATGGCAATGAGTTATGGTTATGTTTATGTAGCTCAAGTTTCAATGGGTGCAAATATGAATCAACTTCTAAAAGCTTTGAAAGAAGCAGAAGCATACAATGGTCCATCTCTAGTAATCGCATATGCACCATGTATTAACCATGGAATTAATATGTCAAATTCAATTGCGGAAATGAAAAATGCAGTTACCTCAGGATACTGGCAATTATATCGTTATAATCCAGATTTAGCATTAGAAGGTAAAAATCCATTCGTCCTTGATTCAAAAGAGCCAACAACTGACTATCAAGCATTCCTAAGAGGCCAAGTGCGCTATACTTCACTATTAAGAAAAGATGAAGCACTTGCAGAAGAATTGTTTAAATTAAATGAAGAGCAAGCCAAGGCACGCTATGAAAATTACAAGAAAATGTCTGAGTTTTGAGATCTGTGTAAATTAACAAGAATAGAATAATTGTAAAGTCAAATTGTAAGCAAAAAGGGGCTGTTAAGAAACTCAAAAAAATCTTAACAGCTTTTTTTTGTTGTCGAAACACAAACACATTTAGAGAAGTGCTATTTTGACATTAGCTATTTATATGTTGTAGTTATTTAAATGTTTCTTAACAGCCCCTTTTTATTTAAATAAACATTGTATAATATATTTATAGAAGAAAGGGATTCAAAATGAATATATACAACTAGTGTTGCTAACCATCTATACTGGCTAAATTCAAACAACATTATTATACGAGGTGTCATATTATGAAGGATTTATTAAAAGCTATAGACATAAGAGTATCAAGAAGGGTATATAGCGAAAAACCACTTTCTAGCGAGCATATTGATTTGATCAATAAAGAAATTGAGGAGTTAAATAGAGTTTCTGGGCTTTCTTTTTCTTTACACACAAATGCTTTTTCTATGTTTGATGGATTTCGAAAATCTTATGGTCTGCTAAAAAATGTAAGAAATGTTGTTGTACTTGCAGGTGATGCTACGGACTCTAATTTATATGAAAAATTAGGATATTATGGTGAAATTTTGGTTTTAAAACTAACACTAATGGGTTTAGGGACTTGCTGGGTTTCGGGCTCTTTTGATAAAAATGATGAAATATTTAAAACATTAGATACATCTCTTGTGGTTTTTGGTGTAATAACCGTAGGTCATATTGATAAAGAATTATCATTTAGAGAAAAGGCTATTCATAATTTATCGCATATAAAGACAAAAAAGGAAAGGGATTTGTATACAGCAGAAAATCCAAGTGAAAAATTTTTGGAAGGAATCAAGGCATTAGCTAAAGCACCGACAGCAAATAATAGTCTAAATTTTCATGTACTAGAAAAAGATGGGGAAATTTCAATGACAGTGCCAAAAGAGACTTCAAATAACCTGTGCAATTTAGGTATTGGAAAACTTCACTTTGAGATTGGTTCTGATCTGGGAAAGTTTAAATTTGGTAGCGGGGGAATCTTAGATTATAAATAATTGTAGCTATAGATACTAAAGCTGTTGTTGTATTGTTTAATTTTTGTTACATAAAATAAGAAATCTTCATAATACGGTTTTTTTGTGCTTACTTTGTGCTTAAATATACATTGTGTAAATTTTATGAAAACTAAAGGCAAAGGTTTGCAAATTTGAAAAATTGCTGTTGCTTAGTTTCGTGTATAATGATAATATTTTATATATGCGTAAGGGCACGTGCACATTTATATAATATGTTAGAGAATTGTGTCTAGAATGCTCATAATAAAAATTAGCAAGTTATGACGAATTTAAGAAAGCAAAAATTAAATAAAATTTTACTGATGATTGCAATGATTGGAATTTTCATCATTGCTTTTGTTAGTTTTAGAAGTTCTAGTTTTGTTGCGTTTGCAAATGAGGTAGAGTTTACTAATGGAGAATTAAACACAGATAAACTTAGTGCTGGTTGGACTACTGGTTTATTAAGTGGTGCAACTATAAAACTTGAGGGTTCTCAGCTTATGGAAAGTAATGATGCAAATCCATTGTCTTTGTATAAGGCACTAGCTGGTTCAACTAATGTTAATTTCTCGGACCCACAATTGCAAAATGCGATAAGGAATAGAAGGCTAAAAGTTGATATTGAAATAAGTGGAACAAATAAAATTGAAATTTTAGAAAATGGTGTTTGGACGCAAAATTTTGGGATTTCAAGTGTACTAGAATCGAATGTCAAATCTGAGTTTAAAATACCAAGTCATAATGTGACAAGAAATTTATCAAATTTAGAAGGGAATTTTGAAAATTATAAAATTGTTTCTGATTTACTATTAAATAATGCATTAATGCTCGAAAATTCACTTAAAATTGAAGTTAGTTCAAGTGCTTCTGCTATCAAAGAACCTTCAATGCCAGGAAATCATGAAACAGGCGTTAAAATTTTAACGAGCATAACAAGTATAGTGTTTAAACTAAAGTTTGAAAAACTTAAAGTAAATATTGCGGTAGCAGGAGTGGACCTTGGTGCAGGGAAGATTTTATTCCAAGATCAAACATATAATGTTCCAACTGGACAAAGTATACCTTTTGAAATAGATTTCATATTCGCTCAAAGAGATCCAGATTTCTTTGATAACATTTTAAACAAACCAATATTTGAGGCTCAAAAAGGTGTATCTGATGATAGGGAATACTTGTTTATAGGTTGGACTTCTTTATCTGGCCATGTCGGAGGAGGAGATTTTAAACAAAAATATCTTTATTCAAACTTTCTTGAAGAAGTCCAAACAGGGGTAACTGTGTATTATAGAGCAACATATAGGCTGATAACATTCCAAAACAATTATGAGGAAATAGCCTATAGGCCTACCAATCCTTTGCTGCCAGCTTTATTTGTACAGCCTAGTGATAAGTCTGCAACAAGTTTTCATGTAGGTTTAATAGAAACTTATGAAGACTTAGAAGATGGTACTTTATATGGCCAAGGGCAAGAAGCTGGTTTGAAACCTACAAAAGTAGGGGAATATAAATATGAAGTACAAGTTACCTTAGGTTCTCCTAGTGCTGGGGGAGGATATCCTGATAATAAAATTTCAATAATTTTGACAAAATTATTTACTATAGTTAAGGCAAATCCTGAACTAAAGTTTTCTATTTTTTTGGGTGGAGAAGAAGTCATATTAACATCTGCAAATTCTGCGGAAATGTATTTTGGGAAATCTTTATCTTCTTTGAATCTGCAAAGATCGGCTACCTATCTTGGGGCAGTACTAGCAGGTGGTGTTTTTAATTTTGTCAGAAGTGCAAGTGGTTCAGCAGATATTGTTTCAGCAGATGATGTGTTTATTAGACCCGATACGATGGAACCCGATGTAAAAGTTTCAACACTTGGACAAAATAGGCAATATGTGAGATATGTCCCTGCGGATACTGAAAATTACAACACAGTTTATGGTTATTTCAATTTAAATATTGTAGATGGCATGAGTCTTGTTGTCTTAAATAATGATGCTGGAGAATTAATACCTAAAAGGACTGCAGAATTTTCATTTACATATACAGATGAAATCGATACAACTGTCGTTAATAATTTGGAGGAAGGGGCTACACTAACAAACGGTGTGTTAAAACTTTCAATAAATATCAATTTTGAAGACACTTCAGGAAATTATTTTTTCCTTGGAGTTTCTCAAGTTGAATATGGCGTAGATAGAAAGTTTTTCAGAAATTCTGGAGGTTCAAATCAAAGTTTTGATTATTATTTTAAAGATGTCAAAACTACTGAAAATTTAGATGTTGAAAAAGAAGTTAGAGGACAATTTGAGGTAAACTTTATTCGTGATATTACAGCGCATTTAGGCGTAGAGGAGCCAGATGATTATAATGAGTATGTGATGGATTATACTGGTAACCAAGGATCAATTGAGGTTAGATACAGCAATGAATCGATGGTTGGAGCCTTTATATCCAATGATGCTCCTGCATATTATGTCAATGGTACAGGAGACCCTCAAGCCAATTTACCCATAGCAGTAGGAACACATGAGGCAAAGTACAAAATATATTTAACACTTTCTCCAAGCCCTGATGATACCTTTGAAGTTGGTGAAAGGACATTAAGCATTAAAGTCAATAGAGCCAATATAGTATCTACACAAGAGCATGTGGAAAATAAGAATCCTGATACTGGTTTTTCGTCTAGTGAGATAGTAGGTTTAATCGCAAATAATGTTGGAACTGGTGGATTAACAAAATATTATTATTCAGATGATGAGAAAGCTACTTTTAATGAAATTACTGGGACAATACAAAATGCAACAGGATGTAAAATTCAATTTACTCCCGCTGTAACTCCAGATACTTCAAGAATTAAAATATATTATTTTATCGCTGTTCATGCAACATATGGGGAGACGCAAAATTATGGTGGTACAGAATACAAAGTTGTTGCAGAAAGTAAGATTGCTTATACATCTAAATTAGATCAAAAAACTCCAAGCAATGTCACTCTTACTCCTCTTGGTGCACATCAATGGGGTCAATGGACAAATAGCAATTTTGCTATAAGAGTAACCCTTGACCATGGTGATTCTGGCATAAAGGTTTTATACAAAGAAGGTGCATCTGGTACATATAAAGATGCTAGTGGTTTAGTGGGTGGTAATTTAGGTGGCACCGGAAAAGAGTATGACATTTATATAAATGTGCCACAAAATACATTTTTAGATAAAGATCTTTATTTCAAAATCCAAAGTGGAACAAAGGTTGAGAAAACATTGGATGATGCATATAATGTGAAAGTTGATAAGTCGATACCAACTTGTGTCGTTAGAACAGATATACCAAATAAATGGTATAAAAGTGATGTGCAAGTTTGCTTTAGCCTTAATGAGCTTGGTTCTGGGATTACAACTTCAAATGTTTTTATCACTGGAAGTCATGATGCTGCATCAATTTTGATTGAAAATAACATTTTAAAATTTAACACGACAAATGAAGGCGCTTCGATGCAATATCAAGTTTATGTAAAAGATAATGCAGGTAATGAATCTGCAAAACAGAATTTTACAATTAACATAGATAAAACTGATTTGTCTACAACTATTTCTGCAGATGATTTCGAAGGTTGGTATTATGATGATGGTAATAATCGTGAGGTATATAATCCGGGGGCAGGTAGTACAAAAAATTGGATAAACAAAAATTTGCAATTTGATTTTAATCTTTTAGGTGGTACATCAAAGCTAAAAGTTCAGTATAAAAAAGCTGAAGGCGAATGGATGGATTTCATGACATCTTTTGAAGGTAATCTAGATATTTATACTGGCAAAAATTCATTATCTAAAACCTTCCCTCTAACAACGGCACCTGCTGGTGAAAGTTCTACATACAGCTTTAGAATAATAAATGAAGTTTTTCAATATATGGTAAGCCCATCAGATAAGCTAGGCACTTTTGTAGAGTTTAGCTACGGAAGAATAGATATAGATAAAACACCCTTAAATATATCTCTTCCATCAGGTACAGATGTATGGTCTGCTTCTCCTATTAATATGGAAATGACGGTTGAGCAACCAGAAAATAGTTTGTATAGGTCTGGTATTTTAAATGTTTGGTATGATTTTGGGAAGTTCCCTGACATTGAAGACATAAATACTCCAAAGGCTACGGCTGGTGAAGGTAATAAGTTTACATTTACGGTAACTTCAAGCTTACCGTTATATGTTAAGGCAGTGGATGTTGCTGGCAATATAACTGAAATTAATACTTTAAGCGAACTTAATAAATATAAAGTAGATGGTGTTAATTTTGGCAGTGAAAACATTTCTTTTGAGGGCTATAAAGGTGGAGGTAATCCAAATAACGAATATGATCAAACTGTAGTACCTTCAACAGTATATAATTTTGGACAACATGAATGGAGTAATGAATATGTAAGGTTATTGTTTAGGGTTAATAAAATCCCTGCAAGTGGAATATTTATTTATCAAACCAGTGTTATTTCTAGCGATGTATTGATAGCAAGCATATATGCTCAAGATGAATCTGAAATAGGTGATGTTGATCCAAATTATAACCCAGGTCATTATAATCAAGGAAAAATAGTTGTCAGCAAATATTATATGGATGCTATGAGTATAAATGTAGGTTTTGTTTTAAAAACGGGTGCTGGTTTTGAGTATGTTATTAAAGCAAAAGGCACGGCATATGTAAATATTGATAAAACAAATCCAACTATAATGGAAGTTTCTAAAACTTCTAATGGAGTAAGTTTTGATTTTACCACAAATTGGACATCATCAAATAGCAGAATGGATCTTTCTTTTATCGATGATTTGTCCAAAGTTAATCAAATATATTTGTTTAAGAAAGATGTTACAGCACCAGATACAAGTTTTGTTAATGTAACTAGTGTTGAATTAAAAAATCATGAAACAAATGAAAGTTTAAAATTCATAGATTTTGAAGGATACTATAGTTATAGGATTATGGTTATAGATAAAGCAGGTAACGAAGCTATTAAGGACTTCACTTCTATGATTGATAAATTTGATGCTTTTGAAATCTCTGAATTTGAAAGTGTTATAAAAAAAGAAGGAGAGCCAGATGCGCCTTATGCAGATCGTTGGCTTGAAGAAGATGAATCTATTTCTTTAAAACTTAAGTATGCATATTTAAGCGGAGCGACTGCTTTTGGCCCCAGTGGTCTTTATGTTGATTTTATGCGTCAAGGTTTTGCAAATTATAGTAGAGCTTTGCTTATAAACGGTACCGAACAAAAATTTAATATTGATGAGCCTGCAAAAACATTTGAAATGCTCATTTCAGAAAGTCAAGTGCAGACATATACAAGATTAAGACTAACAACTGGTGCTGGTGTATATAAAGAACTTTCAATTAATATCAAGGCTAAAAAAGATATCGAAGTAGTCAATTTTAATGTCACTGGTAATATCGTAGGTGATACAGTTTCATATACTGGTGCATGGACTAATAAAGATGTAGACATAAAACTTGCTTTGTCTTCAGGTCCTAGTGCTAAAAGTATATATATTGCATTTGCTGATGAATTTGCTGAAGGTTTGAATTGGGTGGAAATAGGAACTATTTCAAGTGCAACACAAAACTTTACATATAGAGCAAATGTAACACAAAATAAGAAGGCATTTTTTAAGTTAGAAAGTCTTCATGTCCCTTCAAAAGCCACATATTATAACACAGGCTTTACAGTTAAAATTGATAAAAATAACATATCTCCACAAATTGTAGGGGTAGTAGATGGAGATGTATCCTATCTTTCTGGTCAATGGACAAATAAGGAAGTCATTTTGAGCTTTTCTAAATCTGAGGGTAGCATAAGTCCAATAACTTCAATTCAAATCAGAGAGGACAATGTTCCAAGCACGTGGACTGATATAAATGACACAAAAACTGTCTCGCTTCCTGCAGCTGGAACTTTAAGACAAAAAAGGTTTAGTATTATAGTGACAAATGCTACAGGAAAACAAGAGGAAAGCACTATATTTAATGTTTGGCAAAGTTTAGTCACTCCTTTCTATCAGTATTCTGTAGCACCTGAATTTGCAAATCAACCAATGGTTGATGGATGGTATTTAACAAGAGCAGCGATAACACTAACAGTTGCCAATCCAGGTAATGTTGATTTTTATAGTGGATACAAATATTATGTGCGTAAAAAAGCTCCAGAGGCTGGTGAATATGGGGAATGGCAACCTATAACTTTAGTGTCTAGCAAGTTTTATATTTCAGATTTAAATGCACAAGGTGCAAAAGGTGGTTCAGACTTTAAGTATAGTATCAAAGTTGAAGCACCAAATGGACTTAACAAAATTTATGAAGATGAACCAGCTTTACATATAAAAATTGATCAAGCAATATATGTTGCAAGCATTACTCAAAGTGTTTCAGGTATTCAAGGGACGGCTTATTCTACACTTACAAATAATGTCTTTAGTGTAAGAAGAGGTGCTAGTGTTCCATTTATTTCTGTAACACCAAAGCCCAATTATTTTTATAAGTCTATTACATATAACTACGGTGATCCAAATGTGGTAAATCAAACTTTTGAAAAGGCCGATGAAGAAAAAGGAACAAAAGAAATAGGCAAGATTGGGACAGACATGACTTTTAAGATTACAGGCGAAGATGTTATTTTAAACATTGAATATTACAGGCTATTGCCTATTTCAATTATAAATCCTGAAAGACACATTCAAGATGGCTCTAATTTGCAGGAAACAAGATTTGAAACAACGGATTTAGATTTTATATCAGTTTTTGGACCGCTAAAATTAGTCGGTGAAACATATGAGGGACCATGCATCAGAATAGAGACTAAATATTTTGATGAAAATGAAAACGACTTATCAGAATTGCCAACAGAAATTGGAAGTTATTATATCAGCTTTGAACATGCTTTTGAAGGAGCTAGTGACTTTATCATAGACTCTGCCAAAAAAGGCATTAAAGTTAATTATTTTGCAGGAAAAGGCACATATGCTTCGCCATATCTCATAAATAATGTCAATGATTTTTATTCTATAGGTTTGTATATGAAATATAAGGAAGACTACGATACATACGATCCATATAATTATTTAAATCCTGTAGGTGGTGCCATAAGGTATAATGCATATTTTAGGCAAACTCAAAATTTGCTTTTCCCAGTTGGACTTTTCCCAGAACTTGGTAAATTTTTAAATGCTGAAGGCACAGATTTAGTTTCAGACGGAAGTGGGGCAAGTTTTGTATTCAAGGGAGTTTATGATGGTGATGGTTTTGAGTTAGGCTATAGAAATGTTTTACTTATTCAGGACGAATCTTATGGTGGCTTTTTTACAGAATTAGATGGAGCTAAAATTAGAAATGTTAGGATAAATTTAAATGTTTCGATATCACAAGATATAATTAATTATGGACATATTGCAGCAAAAGCTAAAGATAGCATGGTTATATATTCTTACGCTATAGGTCAAATCAATATAAATAATGTGGAATCGAATGTTGGTAGTTTAATTGGTTATGCAGAAAGCTCTTTAATAGCAAACAGTGTGGTCGATGTAGTTATAAATAAAGTTTCAGGAACTGGCTCAGTCGGTGGCATTATAGGTAAATCAAAAGATAGTTATATGATAAATACATATTTTGCCGGACAAATATTGGCAGAAAATATTTTAAATCTTGCTGAAGAAGGTGCCACATCTCCTGAAAATTATATAGGTGGCTTAATCGGATATCAAGAGTTTAATATGCCAACTATCATTAAGATTGAAAACTTTATAAGAAAGTTTAGCACAAGTATTAATGGTCAGGTTCAATCTGGACTAAGTACAGGCAATGACTATTCTCTATCAACGGATAAACGTTTAGATTTTAGCGAAAAATCAATTGATGAACTTATGATAGATACAACTCAAATTATAAGATCTTTAGCAAGTTTTAGGAGCAAGAGTGTAGCTGAACTTATTTTATATAGAATTGTACAATTAAAAGAAAGTCTTGAGCTTGTAGGGGATGGAACATCAGGTTCTCCACTAATAATTGATAGTGCAAGTAAATTACATATAGTTTCACTTATACCATGGGCATATTACAGACAAACTAGAAATTTAGATTTAGATTTATACGCTTTAAGTGAATCAGGCGGCGAGTATGCTTCGTTGTTAACGTCTAGTTCATTTGTAGGTGGTTATGATGGTGGTAATTTTACCTTAAATCTAAGCGGTATTCTCACAAGTAAATCCACATATTTAGGGTTATTTAATATTTTGGGAGGAAAGGTTCGCAATTTAACAATCAAAGGCTTAAACCTTAGATCTATTAATACTGGACAAGTTATTATAGGTGGAATAACAGGTTTAATGCTTCCAGGAGCGGAAATTAGTAATGTTCATATTGGTGGTATAATCACAGTAGAGGAAGCTGAAGATGCGATTGCTGGCAGTGTTGTTGGCATAGCAGATAATGGAAAAATTAACAATGTTGTTAGTGCGATTGCGATAAATATTTTAAGTTCAAAAAGGTCTTTGATAGGGGGGCTAGTTGCTGAGGTTAGAGGCGCTACAAATATGAGTTCTATAATATTTACATCTAACCTAAATATAAACTCAACTGTTGCATCAAAATTTGGAAGGTTTATAGGAAGAGGCTTGTCAGGTGCTATAGAGGTAGGAGCAATTAGATTAATTAATGATGATTTGTATGTTAATAACGTTCGGAAAAAAGAAAATAAAGGAACTTTATTTGATAGCGCAGTTCATGAGGAATTTTTGTCATTAACAGAAACTTCAAGAGAGAGAGTGAAAACAACCACTACAATTTTTGCAATAGGTGAATATTCAATGACTATGGAAAGGCATCTTGCGAGAATATCAAATTTCGGATTAACCCAAGGTCTTGGAACTGCTGAAAATCCATATCAAATTAAAAACTATAAAGATCTTTTGGCGATTGCAAATAATATGAATGCTTATTTTGTGTTAGCTAATGATATAACCATTGGAGATTATGATGGAGATGGAGTAATTGATGATAGTTATAATAATGATTTTAATTCTTTGGGTTCCCAAAAGCCGTTTAATGGATACTTAAACGGCAATAATAAAAGGATCAATAATTTAACAGCTCCGTTATTTAATATCAATGCAGGTAGTGTTTTTAATCTCCAACTTGATGTTAACTATGTGCTAGAAACTGATGATGATAACCTAATATTATTTGGAGCAGTTGCTAAAGAAAACTACTCAACAGGCTATATTATTGGTGTCACTGTTTCAGGCATAATAAGTATATTCGCTCCTAATGCTACTGTAGTAGCGGGCTCTATAGTTGGGAAAAATTATGGATTGGAAGTAAAGGCAAATACTGTAAACATTGAGGTTTTGAATATATTTGCAAATCAAACTATTATGGGTGGAATAATGGGTATTGCAACTGAGGATAGAGTTTCACTTTTATTAGCTTCTGCAAATAGATTTGTAACAGTATCATATGCCGTAGCAAACGGTTCATATGTCAGCGCTGGATATTTGATAGGTTTACTTGAAGTGGCTTTAGAAGCACCCCCTGAAGCAGGACCTTTAGATGCAGGCATTATATACAAAAATGGTACGCAACTAGATAATAGGTTATATCGTATCGGTAATTATCCAGCTGAAGAATCACCTTCTTCACCTTAGTTAAATTGGCAAAAGGAGTGTTGACGCATAAATTAATGTTGTAAACGATTGCATAATGTTAGAAAAAGTTTATTTGATGCTATTTTCTATGAGAATGTAGATATTTATGCGTTGTATTTTAAGTTTATGTTGAATTGAAAGTGAAAATATAAAGTCCGTATGGACTTGTCGCGTATAAAATGTTATAAATATATAAAAGATAAAATTTAAGAGTGATACTTATTTGGAATGAAAAACAAAGTTATGACACAATTAAATAACCGAGCAAAACTAACAAAGGCAGTTATTTTTATTTTGCTTTTGTTTGTTATGTTTGTTGCTTTTGCTAGCTTGAATTCAGAAATAAAGGCTGATGCTGCAACACTTCCTGAAAATATTGTTTCAGGTTATAGCGGTGAAAATTTTAGACCAATCAATGGGGGAGCAGGTTCTCAAACATCTATTGTCAATGTTGATCAAACCGTAACTCAACCGATAAGCACTTCAAGTAATATGGGTATATATTTTGCAGGCGGCACTGAAATGGCTCTTGATCAAGAATTTACTGCATCTAAACCAGCTCAAAATTATACATATTTGCTATATGCTAGGTTTAAATTGTCAAATGAAATAATTAGTGCAATGACCGCGGGTAACATAAGCAGCATAAATGTTAGTGCAACTTCAGCTTCTGTTTCGCAACCAAAATTTATTTATAATACTGGAACAATGGGAGTAAAGGCTTTTGCATTAATAATTCCTAAAAACTTGGGGCCTGGTGCTTTGCTCTCTATAATCCAAGGTGCTCAATGTGAGGTATATAATAGTAGCGAAAATACATCTTCAATGACTAAGGGCGCTGTTGCTACGAATACACTCAACCACACATTTAATAGGACTATCGGGTTTAAGGATAAAGGTGAAGTTATTGTTGGGTATGTCTTGCAATTTAGAAAAGTTGCCACAGGTACTTTTGGTATGGCAGGTCAAAATCCGAATTTATTAGCTAGTAGTTTTGGTAGTGCTTCAATTAAAGTAAATTATCAAGCTCCTGTAGTGAAGCTTACAGACTTTTCTGGACCTGAAAAAGAGGCTGGTTTGGAATATAATATTTCAGGGTTATCTGACGCTCAAAAAGCAAATTTATTAGGAGCAGGACATGCTATGGGTTTTGGCTCATCTTTTAATATCGGTGT
The DNA here is from genome assembly GCA_012800525.1 of Clostridiales bacterium. Lineage (GTDB taxonomy): Bacteria > Bacillota > Clostridia > Christensenellales > DTU072 > JAAZJD01. The sequence goes on along the minus strand of JAAZJD010000019.1, from coordinate 33,078 downwards.
AAAAACGAATTGGCAGTCAAGTATGGATACATCTTTTATGATCTTTGATAAATTTACTCGGTCATATGTTGCAGCAAATCCAGGAGACTCTTTTCAAACAGGAGATGGAAATACCCTAAACCCCGCATATCATCAAGGCTTAACTTTGATTTCTTTCTCACCATCAAATACGACTGCTGGAACTCATACATATGGTTCAGATACTGTAGAGATTAGTATTACTTGGTCAGAATGGCAGGGAATGCCTCCGCCACACTCCTCTCAAAAAAACTTGTTTTTATATAAACAAGATGAGCTAAACAATTTTGTTTCTGTCCCTCAAGGCCCTGCAGTTAAGGTATGGGAAAATGGCAAATTTAAAAAAATTGTTGCAGGAAATGTCGAATTTGGAGATCCGGATAAATCATATATATACAAGTTAGATGCTACTCCATTCGATACTACACCTTCACCAACTGGTGCAACAGTCAATGAGCCTAGTGAAGTAGGGCAATATAGGTTATTAAGTCAAATACGTTATAGAACTACAAGTGCACAGTTACTTAGTTCTAACATGTTGTTGAATTTTCAAATTACTCCAGTTTCTTTGGCAAGTGGTCAATTCGATGATGAATCTTTGAGTTCATTTGTATATGAATATAATGGAAGGCAACATAAACCAGATCCAGCAGAACTGTATTTCGATTTTTATGATGGTAATAGACCTACTAGCGATCAAACTAGAAGTTATAAACTCACTAGAGGTACTGATTATTTAGCATCCTCATATTTATATTCAAACAATGTTAATGCTTATTATATTGGAAACCCTCAGCCATCATTGAGGGTATCTGGGACTAAGAATTTCACAGCAAATGCTTTGACTTACTTCAACATTAATTGCTTGCAAATAAGTGGTGGAAGCGATGATATTTTAGAGCAAGTAGGTGAAAGAGCGGGAGAAACTGGAAGTAAAAAAGTTGCCACTGAAATTGCGGCATTTCATAATACTCAAATGTATGATAGAGATGTTTCAGGGGGTCTTTATGGTCTTGGTGATTTCCCTAGACCAAATGTTTCATACTTACGACTTGGTTGGAGCAATTACTCGATTACAAGTGGTGCTGGTGTAATGAATCAAAGATTTTTCTTGATAGAAAATGATCAGTATAATGAGGATAGAGTAAGCTCCCCATTTTCAACTGGAGCGACATACAGTGGCGTTTCTTATGATGCCTATAGAGAGCTAAGTGCTGCTTTAGAAAATGATTCAACAAATCCAGAGACGGCTTCTAACTGGGCAGTAGCGGCAAGATATAAAATTGATTATAACTCTTACAAATGGTATCAAGATGGTGTTAATAAAAAGATTTATGGAACTTTTCAAATCGAAATAGCGGCAAATCAAAATCTTTCAGGGCAATTTACAGTTAAATATGAGATAATTCCTAGAAATTTAAATACCGCTACGGCTGAGATTTCAAAATATACAACAATGGCCAAAATATTTAACCCAAATCAACAGCCTCAAATAGTGATTCCAACGGAAATAAAGGTTTATGATGTGGTAAAAGCTTGGTTGCCTATTTATGAGAATGAAGAACTTATAAGGTATCAGCCTGTAGATGAAATAAGAGTATACACATTTGCTAAAAACTCCCATACCCCAAGCGGGACGTTATATGATGGTTTTTTTGAAGACACTTCTGCATCATATACTTTAGGTACGAATATACATGTTAAGGATAACTTAACTTATATCCAAAGAAATCTTCTTGAATACCCAGATCTTACATCTTGGACTAAAAATTCACTTCCATATCCAAGCACTCCTGGAAATTACATGATTTTTCAAGTTAATTCAAATGCAAGTTTATCAGACGAAAAATATAACTACATGTTTAGGGGACAGATACGCTTAGGGTTTGATATATCGCCTAAAGCTTTTTCTACTTCAACAAAAGTAGGAACTCAAGGCTCTAATCCACTTATACCATCTGATGTAATTTACAATGGAGCACAACTTGAAATTCCAAATGTAACAGTGACAGATGACGGTTATACTTTATCTCCTGGTGTCGATTATCAAATTTCATATTCAAACAATCAAGAGGTTAGCTTTGATGAAGATGGCTATGTTACATCTGGTGCTGTTGTGACAGTTACTGGTATTGGTAACTATTCTAGTTACATAAGTGAAAACTTTAAGGTGCTAAGGAGACAAGTAAACGATGATATCATCGCATCAATTTATTTACCTTCAGAAGAATATACTGGGAATAAAATAATTCCAGAAGTTGATGAGTTTAGTATAACTTTTATATCAAGCACTATACCAAGGATGTCAGGCTATCCTTATGACAATACTGCTCCTTTGCAGTCAAAAACTTTTACCATTTCAAATATTATTAGACCGTCAGATCCAGAAGATCCCGATTATGATGAGAATTGGCCAAATGGTAATCCAAGGGCACAATTTGAAATATTAGAAGGCGATGAAAATACTGGCACAAATATGGAAGCTGGTACGGAAGGTAACTGGATAAAAATTAGAATAATTTCCGGAAATTTTGTTGGAACAGTAAAAGCGGTTTTTGAAATATTGCCAATGGATATTTCAAGTCCAGATGTTCAAATTATTGGAAAGACTTATTGGTCTACTATGGGAGCATATAAAGATTCGGTCACATATATAGGTTCTCAGATATATGATCTTTCAATAGTGGCAAATCATCCAGTTGATGCAAATAATACGATAAAAGTAGTTACTCCAGCTAAAACTTTAGTACTTGGCTCAGAGGCTACACCTTGTGACTATTATATAACTGGTTGGGGAACAAATATTAATGCTGGAGATGGATTAAAAAGAGATGCAAATGGTCTTTTAATCCAAAAAGAAGATGAAAACGGCGATCCCATGTTTGATTTCTTGGGGGATCCAGTTTATGAAGAAGAACCAAATACTGGTGGTAGGTTGACAATACATGGAAAAGGTAATTACACGGGACAATATGTGCTTAAATTTACAATCTTACCTAGAGATATTAACAAGACATCAGAATACCAAGTCACAATAGATCAAACTCCTACGGCGGGCTATACAGGAACTGGATATAGGTATACTGGATTGGCGATAAACCCTGCAGTTTTAGAAGTGAAAAACATGGTTTTTGAAGGAAGCCCAGTATTGGTTGAAGGAACAGACTATCAAGTTAACTATTTAAATTTTGCCCCAGATCCACATGAGAATGGTTATAATGTCTCAGTTTTAAAAGGCGGTAAAATTACAATTGAAGGAAAAGGCAATTACACTGGAAACTATATACGCACATTCAATATAGTTCCTGCAGAGCAAACCGTTAATTTGTTGCTTTCACCATCAAGTGATAATCCCAGCTTAAAAGTTGAAACAAAGGCTCCGGCAAGAGCTGATTTTGAAATTAATGCTTTTTCTCCAGGACATATAATAGTCAAAGGAAAGACAAATGCAATATACCCTACGCCTAGAAAAGTTAGATTTAGAGTGGTTAATCCACAAACAGGGGCTGCTAGTGATTTAGCTTTAAATCAAAATATAGTATATCAAAGTGTAGTTTTAGAAGATGGCTATGCTATTACAACTGCTAAAATTTCATTTGTATCAAATAAATATGGAGTTATTAGAATAATTGCAGAACAATATGATGCTGCAGGAATTATAACTGAAAGGCAACAAGATGGCTTGGTTGGAGGTCTACCGTACTACATGTATGGAAATTATAAAACTATATCTCAAGCTGCAGGTTCAACGGTTGAGTCTAAAAGAGTTTACCTAAAGCGTCAAGACAGTGCTAATCAATTAGTCAATTTAGAGAAAACATACGGTGATCCGAATTTTAATGTTCTCCCAAATTTGGCATCACAAGCATATGGAAACGATAATTTTAATATTGCAATATCAAATACAGCTATATTAGATTTTGAAAGTTTTGTAGCTGGGTCTAACACGTATTATTTTAAAATATTGAATGCTGGAACAGTTACCATTACGATGTCTCATGATGGTTTTGTGCATCCAGAGCAAATTGATAGGGCCTATGTAAGTTTTGAAAAGGAAGTTACATATAACATTAAAAAACGAGATTTATTTGTAATGTTTGGTGGTTTTTATAGAGAAGGTGATACGACACAAGAAATATACCATTCACTAGAATATGGATTTTTCCGAGGAGATAATGGTATTTATTACACAAACACTCTAGTTCGGCTCCATCCTTTATTTACCTATAAGACAATGGTTTATGGTCCTTCTGGAGCTCAAATAGTAGATGGCTTAGCTTATCCTAATCGCATAGATAAAGATGAGCCTACAGATGTCTTCTCATCTGGGTTATCGTTTACTATTGCTGATGAAATGCCAGGGGTTGGCTCGATTTCAATTCCCATGATACTCAGTGATGCTCAACAAGGAGATAAATACGCAAACTACAACATTTTAAACGGGCTAGTAGCTGGTAGCCCAGCTCCAGAAGGTTATCAATTTGGGCAAATACAAATTACCAAAAAAACCTTAACACCTTATGTGGTATTAAGTGTTGGAGAAATAGAGGTTAGTCAGCTTGAAAAAACTTATGGTGAAGAAAATCCAAGTCTCAAATATAGGATAGAATATAGAGGTTTTGTTGGAAGTGACAACAAGAGTGTCGTAGATCAACATCCAATTATAAACTATGCATATAGAACTTTAGGTTCTGCAGGACCTAATACTGCTATAAATCCACATATATCGGTAAATTCTCCCTCATATGCTGGCGCCACTCAATATTTGGTTGGTCAATTTGCTGATGTAGGCACATATTTAGTAAATCTTACTGAAGGTGATGCAGTAAATTATGTAATTCCTAAAATAACTATTCCTCTTGTAATCTCAAAAGCAAGTGTTCAAATTACTTTTGGAAATACAGTTGGTTCTGACAAGTATATAATGGAGCATGTTTATACTGGAAAAGAAATTGATTTATCAAAACAAGAATATTTTAATTTAGCTTGTATAGAAGTTTCAGGATTAGAGGGAGGGAGCGTTCCAATTGATGCTGGTGTATCAGGAAAATTCTCATTTAGGTATGTGCATTATGGCAGTGGTGGAACAAAGCTTTTGAGAGCTCCTGACGACGCCGGCAGGCATAAAGTCGAGATTACATTTACGGCAGATATTAATGATAACTATAAAACTACGACTGAAGAAATGCCTTCAATAGATGACTATTTTATCCTTGAAATAACAAAAGTTGCACCAAGAATAGAAATGGGCAGTGTCGAAGTGCAATACAAAGAAGGTCCGCTAGATTTAGCAGATTTAGGTATTGGTGCTCAAGTTTTTGGTATAGATGAAGGTTCAATGCCCAATCCTGAAATAATTAGAAAAGCGGATTACCAGTTTAAGGTAGCAGGAAGTGCTCCTAGTTCATATACTTCAATATGGCCAACATCAATGAATAGATATGATGTAAAAATTACATATACAGCAGATTCAACTAGTAATTATACAAGTTTGGTGCAAGAATTTTTAGACATTTTGGAAATAACACCAAAAGATGTTTATATAGAGGCCACTTCTAAGGTATATACATATAGGTCTCAAGCTTGGGCATACCCAGTTGGAGATATAACAGGATATACATCAAGTGAGAAACTAGGAACATTAGAGGCAAATGACATAAGCATCGCATATAAAAAAGGCGATGTAAGTGTAGATCACCCTATAAATGTGGGAGTTTATGATGTTATAGTTACATTTGACCCATCAGATTCAAACTATCGTGAAACAACAAGAACTTTCTTGGGCTTACTAACGATAGAGCAATATGATTTATATGATGATAATAAAGATGAGGCTTTGCTAGCTGCATCAACCACCTCGCCAAGAATAGTAAATTATGATGGTTATTCGAAAGCTTTTCTTTCAACAGAAATTAGGTTGCTAAAACCAAATACTCACCAACCACCCCTCGAATGTGAGTATATTGCACAATATATTCCTGTGGGTTCTGCAACTCCTGTGGTGCCTAAAAATGCTGGAACATATAAACTTGTCATAAAATATGTTCCTACAAATGATAATTACAAAATGAGCCAAGATATCATATATGATGATGTCTTAATAATAAATAGGGTAAATCCAACAGTTTCTACTTATGAAACAAAACAAACTCCATTTACTGGAAGTGGTATAGGGGTTACAGTTAATCTTGTAGGCAAAAATTATACGGAAAATGGAATCGTGAAGACAGATTCTTTGCCTGGAAATATCATTTTATACTATAAAGGGGTTGGGGCACCTTCAAGCGATTATGCAAGAACTCTACCAATATATCCGGGTACCTATGATGTCAAAGTGACATATACTCAAGAAGCTGTGGATAATTACAATGATTTTGAGCATGAAATTGGAAGCGCATTGATTATTGAAAAAGTTCAACCAACACTTCAATTAAGAGTCGAAGGATTTGCTGGTTCAACGATTACAATTGCTTATGAAGACTGTGAAAATGTTCATCAAATTATTAAAGTTGTTGCAATTGGTAGAGGCCAAAATCCTCCACTTGTAGATAATAATCAAGGACCTGGCAAAGCCATAAGTATACAATATAAAAAAGCGGGTGGTGTTATTGTCACAGATCCAGAAGAAAGTGGTGAGTATGAAGTCTTTGCTTCTTACCAAGCACCTATTTTGCCCGAACCTGAGACAATATATACGAATGTATCTTTGGTAAAGGTGGGAAGATTAATTATACGAAATGTAAGACCTATTTTGAACTTAGAAGGTTTATCTGAAGATATTACATGTATTACATATACATATACTGGGATAGAGGTTCCTTCAAGTGTTGCTGTTATTACAAATCTTGAAGGGAGAGAGGCAAAAGGAACGATAGTATATAGATATAGAAAATCGACAGAAATTGAATATAAATTACAACGTCCAATTGCAGCTGGCGAATATGATGTTCAAGTTGAATATAGAGAAAAACAAGGAGATGACAACTTCTCATCTTACACAAAAGTGTTTAATAAGGCTATAAAAATTCAAGCGCTAGATATTGAGGTTGAAGCATTGTATGGACAAGGAAAGACCTTTGATGGTGTTAGAGCTGACGATAAATCTTTGCTATACTACTATTCATATGAAAAAGAGGGAGCTAAAATATTTGGTTATTCTGATGCGAGAAATGCTAAGGGTGACAAGTATGATTTATCGAATTCATTGTATTATACAGAAAATGGTTTTGCTTATACAATAGACACTGCTTCAAAAATGGTCTTCCCAGATTTTAAAGCATTTAAGGTAGATGCCACAAAATATAGTTTCTTCTATGTTTCTAATGGTGTGGGGATAAATGATTTTGTAAGTGTAGGTAACGAAGAAACAGTGTATCAAGCATATGCTCAAAACTCCAGGAGATTATTTACTGTAGATACAATAAATATGCTAGCCTATACGCAAAATGAAGTAGTAGATTATTATGCAATTAGTCAAATAAATGATGGCTATTTCTTTAGTATATTGAATAACAGCGGATACACTTATACTATTAGAATTAATCCAGCAAATATAAGCCAAAATGGAGACTATAAAGTAGTTATTGATGGTTCACAAAGAACATTTAAAGTTAATTTGGATCAAATGATTGTGCAAACTCAAAACTTGCAAACAACATATCAAATATTTACAACAGCAGGAGAGATAAGAAAGCCTATCGATGGTGGCAATGGGGCATATGAAACTTTGTATTTCAATTATAACGATTTAGTTAAAGGTGTTAGTAAAACTCCATTGTTTATGCTATTTGCATCAGATGGATTTATATATAATGTTTTACCAAATTCTAATAAAACAAAGAGAATGTTTAGATTAAATGTTGAAACTTTAGTATTCACCGCAGATGATTTAATCACACGTACATTTAATGTTTCAGAATTAGAAAATGTTTATGGTCAAAATATATATAAAACTATAATCGGCGGAAAGACTTATGTTATAGATTTAGCTAGATCTTTTGCAAGGCTTGATAATACTCAAAAATATACAGTTTATAACGAGCATGAAATTATTATATCAGACATTGGATATGTTCAAATAGCAAACCTTGTGCAACTTCCGTATCCATCATTATATACCTATAATCATACATATGAAGATGCTGGAGGTATTGAGATAAGTACTGTTTACATAATAAATACTGCAAATAGAAATGTTTATCTCATGAATGAAGTAGGTGTATTAAATACAGCAACTAATACAATAGAATTTGAAGATGATACAGAAAATATAGAAGTTGACTTTAAGAAAATAGTATATAAGTTATTCCGTGGTTCAACACCAGTAGATGAAGACATAGTATACAATAAAAAGCTTTATGTTAAATCACCAGGTCTATTAAATGTTAGTGATAAATTCTATTTAGGTGGAATATATGTAAGTCAATATAATGTAGGAATTCATAATATAAATATTGCTGGAATACAGGCAGGCCCTAATTATAGTGTTACAGCTACATCGCAAACTAAATATAACATAGATAAAGCAGTTGTATTTGTGATTTTCCATGCAGATGAGTATTTAGTATATGATAGTAGGATAAAATTAGTTGATTTTGAATATTTAGGCACCGTAGCTACTGACCAAATAGTAGGTTCCAACTCAACTATTTCTTTTGAAGGAGATAGGATAAATGCGACACTAGACAGTGGTAACGGATTTAGATTGCTTATTAATTTAAATCATCCTAACTATTACATTATGGTAAATAGTAGTCCTTGGTATAGAATTGAAAAAGCTACGCTTCCAGTATATACACAAGCTGAAAAAGTTGTAACTTATACAGGGGAAGGATATTTGCTAAATGTAACTGGGCTTGATTCAACTTATACATTTAGTTATGAAGGATATGAAGGGGTTCCATTATTTACTGAACCTGGCAAATATATGGTTGAGGCTGTTATTTCTAAATTAAATCATAAAGAGCAAAGACTAGTTATTGAAATGACTATTAAAAAGGCCTTATTTGACATTGAGCCAGACCCAATTACTCAAACATTGTTTTTCGGTGCAAACATGCCAACACTTACCGCAAGTACAGATTTAGGAACATTTAAATTCGTCGATGGTTTGGTTTTAGACCCACGTGTTGAAGAATATGAATGGGTATTTGTGCCAGCAGATAGTGATTTATTCTATTCTAGATATGAAGGGTTAGCTGAAAATAATTATATAGTGAAAGGCACAATGAATTTAAATGTCCAAAAATCTCCAGCAAAAATAACACTCAAAGGACCGTTAACTCAAAATCTAAATAAACCAATTTCTATTATCCCTGAAATAGAGGGAAGAATGGTTGGTTCTGATGATATAATTATCAAATATTATTCTTCAAGCGGTGAGATGTTTGATAAGATGCCTACAAAAGCAGGAAAATATACAATGGTAGTTCAGTATTTAGGTGACGAGACACACGAAGCAACAGAATATCGAGCTGAGTTATTAATCAAAGAAGATGCAAAGCTTAATTGGATATGGATAACTCTTGGTTCAGTAGTTGGTTTAGGTGCACTGTCTTCTGTATTTTTCTTAATTCGCAAGAAGAAAAAATACAAATAGATCTTTGAAATAGAAGATATGTTATATATTGGGCTTTAAAAAAGATGTTAAACAGTAACATCTTTTTTGTTAGTTATAAAACTTTGTTCTCTTTTAGTAAAGAAGGTTTGATATATATTCTTTTAATTTTTCTCCGTATATTAAAAGTCCCATTTCTATATTTGCTTCTAGAAAACCAAACTTGTCTCCAAGATCGAATCTTCTTCCTTCAAATTCATAAGCAAAAACTCCCTCAGTGTCAATTAATTGCGCAATAGCATTTGTTAAATAAATTTCTCCTTTTTGTAAAGGAGTATTTTTTAGTTCTTTAAAAATGTTGGGCGTTAACACAAATCTCCCCAAAGAGCAAAGTGTAGATTTAATTTCTTTAATTGATGGTTTTTCAACAAGTCTTTTGATCTTAGTATATCTTCCATCAGTAGGACCTTCTATAACACCGTATTTGATAGCTTCATGCTTTGGTCTATGCTGTACGCCTAAAATTGTTTTGCCAGTTTTTTGATATGCTTCAACTAGTTGTTTGGAAACAGGATTAGTAGGGTTATATATAACATCATCACCGAATAAAACAACAAAAGGTTCATTGTTTGCAAATTCTTCAGCAACAAGTATAGCTCCACCATTTCCATTTAAATTCTTTTGATATGCGAAAGAAATTTTTGCTTTTTTTAGTAAAGCATTTAATTCTTGTAGATTTTCATTAGCAACGGCACTTTCATATGTTATATTAGGATCAAAATATTTTTTTATGCATTCCTTACCTTCATTTATTATTATTAAGATATCATCTAAGCCACTTTCTACAGCCTCTTCAACAATATAATGAATAGCAGGCTTTACTGCGACATTGAGCATTTCTTTTGGCACGCCTTTAGTTATTGGTAAAAACCTAGTTCCAAATCCAGCTGCGGGGATTACTGCTTTTTTTACTTTCATAGTTTACTTCCTTATCTTTGATATATTAATTATAGACTAAATATATGCTTTTTTCTAGCCAATAGATAAGGGAGCCTTTGTTTCAAGCCTATCTACTAATTCCCAAGTGTTATGTTAATTCCCAAGGCTATCACTTGCAAAATTCAATTGTGCTTAACATTAGACTTAACAACTCTTAAGCTTCTCACTTGTAAAATTCAGTTGCATTTAACATTAGACTTAACAATTTCTAAACCTCTCACTTGCAAAATTCAATTATACTTAACATTAGATTTAACACAGGTCTTCTCATTTGAAAAATCTTTTTAATTGCTAGCATATTCTTTGTGTGTTAGAATATTTCAAGGAGCTTAAATAGCACTTAATATCACTTTTAACGAGGTTTTTATGAATCCATTATTATCAGTTGTATCTCAATTTAAAATAGAAGGGAAACCGTTTTTTGCAGAGCCATATGGACACGGACATATAAATAGAACATATTTAGTGAAGTGCCAAACAGAAAAGGGTGAAATTAAATATATTCTTCAGCAAATTAACCATAATGTATTTAAAAATGTTAAAAATCTTATGGAAAATATTGTAGCAGTTACCAATCAAATAGTAAAAAAAATGACAGATTTTGGTGAAGATACCACGGAAGCATTGAAAGTTATTAAAACAAAAGAAGGTAAAGCATTTTTACAAGACAAAGGAGAGTCTTATAAGCTACTTAACTCTGGAAATTATCCTGGCTTTAATTGTATAAAAGGAGACGATGGGCATTTTTATAGGTTATATAATTTTATCAAAAGTGGAATTAGTATTGAAACCAAAGCAACGGCAAAACAATTTCGTTCATCGGCTTTAGGTTTTGCGAAATTTCAAAAATATTTAGATGGTTTTGATGCTTCAGTTTTACATGAATCAATCCCAAATTTTCATAACACCGTAATTAGATTTAAAAACTTTGAAAAAGCAATTTGTGAAGATGTTGCAAATCGAGCGAAGGATGTAAAAGATGACATCGAAAAATATAAATCTAGGAAAAAATATGCAAATAGAGTGGTAGATTTACTAGAAAGTGGCAAAATACCAACTAGAGTTACACATAACGATACAAAGTTAAATAATGTATTAATAAATTTAGAAACATTAGACCCAATTGCAGTAATCGATTTAGATACAGTTATGCCAGGGAGTCTTTTATATGACTTTGGCGATTCCATAAGATCCGGCGCTACAACGGGTGCAGAAGATGAGAAAGACTTAAGTAAGGTTAATTTCTCTATAGAACTATTTGAAGCATATGTTGATGGTTTTATGAGTCAATTAGCAAATAGATTAACAGATAAAGAAATTGAATTATTGGCTTTTAGTGCAATTTTAATGACTTATGAGTGTGGTCTTAGGTTTTTAACAGATCATTTGCAAAACGACATATATTTTAGAGTACATAGAGAAAACCATAATATAGATAGAGCAAGAACACAAATGAAACTTGTAGAAGACATGGAAAAAGTTTTGCCCACAATGAATGAGATTGTTTATAAATATAAAAAGCTATATTCAAAATAGAAAATACTCTAACTTGACATTGTCATATGTTAGTGATATTTTTAAATTAACAGAACTGATGGCTGGTTCTTTTCCTGTGTAGGAGATCCCAGATAGACTAGGTTCTGTTTTTATTTAATCTTGTTTCAAGTGATAACAAATAGTTATATATCTCTTTATTTTTCATATATAAAAACGGTATAATATATTTACACCACAAAAAAAGAGAAAATTTATGGTATTACAAAAATACAAAGAATGGACTGCTCTTAAAGAGAATATAACTGGAGGAGAGCCATTAAATCAGACCTTATTTAAAATGAATATTAAAGATGATACTTTTATATTTAATTTTAAGGTTTATGACAATAATGTTTTTGCATTTGGAAAAAAACATAACGATAATTTGTATAAAGGTGATATTATAGAGATAATATTAACTCTTGGTTCAAAAAATGAATATCTAGAAATCGAAGTGAATCCTGAAAATTTAAGATATACCGTAATTGTAAAAAATATAGATAAAAAATTAGACATAAAAAAGATTAATTTCCCATTGATTTCTGAAGTGACAAAAACATCGTTTGGATGGGAATCAGAGATTAAAATTAGGCTAAAAAATTTATATAAAATCGGATTTAGCAATGAGTCATACTTTGCAATATATAGACAGGATTTTCAAGATTCATTAAATCTATATGCGTTAAATCCAACATATACTCTAAGCTTTCATGAGGTAGATAGGTTTCTAAAATTGATATAGAAAAGAGATAAAATTATTAATAATATATGGGTTTGGGATACAAAAGAATTAAAAATTGAAACCTATTATATTAGGAGGAGGATAAATTGAAAATATTAGTTACAGGTGGAGCAGGATACATCGCTAGTCATACAAATGTCGTTTTGTTAGAACAAGGACATGAGGTTGTTGCAATAGATAATTTTTCAAACAGCAATATTGAATCTATAAAAAATGTCGAAAAAATAACTGGCAAAAAAATAAAATTTTATGAGGGTGATGTGGTTTGTCAAAAAACATTACATAAGGTTTTTACTGAAAATCAAATAGATGCAGTAATACATTTTGCCGGGTTAAAAGCTGTTGGAGAAAGTGTAGAAAAACCACTTTTATATTATAGAAACAATTTGATAAGCACATTAAATTTGTTAAATGTTATGGAAGAATTTGGCGTACATAAATTGATATTTTCATCTTCAGCAACTGTCTATGGAACACCAGAGCGGTTACCACTTGATGAAGAGTGTGCTTTGTCTACAACCAATCCTTACGGTGCAACAAAGCTAGTGATTGAAGATATGTTAAGAGATATTAGCAAATCAAATGAAAAATGGCATTTTGTGCTTTTAAGATATTTTAATCCAGTTGGAGCTCATAGTAGCGGTCTTATTGGAGAAGATCCTAAAGGTATACCCAATAATTTGATGCCATATGTTGCAAAAGTTGCAGCTCGGGAACTTCCTTTTTTGAAGGTTTATGGCAATGATTATGATACACCCGATGGCACTGGAGTAAGAGATTATATTCATGTTGTAGATTTAGCAAAAGGTCATGTAGCAGCTTTAGAGTATATAGATAAAGCTGGTGCGGAAGCAATTAATTTGGGTACAGGTCAAGGATATAGTGTGCTTGATATGGTAAAAGCTTTTGAAAAAGCTTCGGGAAAGTCTGTGCCATATCAAATAAGAGAAAGAAGAGCAGGTGATATTGCTAGTTGTTATGCCTCACCCGCAAAGGCAAAAAAATTGCTAAATTGGGAAGCGAAGCTTACTTTAGAAGATATGTGTAAAGATCTTTGGAATTTCCAAATTAATAAGAAATAGTTGTTTAAATAATACAATAGGAAAGAGGATTTAAAAATATTCTAACCTCATAAAGTTGGACCAATACCAGAAATGATTGATGTGCATTTCTGGTATTTTATTTAGCTATTAATTCCCTTAGGGGATTCGCGGTTGCGGTTGATTTCAAGTTTCTACATTCAACTAGACTTAGATATCCAAGTTTCTTTTTGTTAAATAAATCCAACTGTGCCAGCTGCAATCAATGATACAAGTCCTAAAATTAAGAAAAATACGATTTGTGCTAAAAGATAAATAATAAGCGAATATCTACCAGGAATTGTTAGTGGTGCAAATATTTTTTGATTAACTTTTGGAAGAAGACTTTTCTTTTTGTAATATAGAAGTTGCGTGAGAGAAGCACCTATAAAGAAAAAACCCAAGAATGGCAGTAGTGGGAAATAGTCATTTGTAAAGCCCACCCAGTTACTCGAAAATACGAAAAATCCAGCAACATTATTTTTATGTGCAGGGAAAATATCATATTTTTGGAATAATGTTGTATTGTAGAAACTATTTAAAATTAAAAGAATTATTGCAAATAGCGCATATACAGCAAATTTTATCCATTTAGCATATGATTTGTTTTTTAAAATTAAATTTAAGATTGCATCAATTCCGCCACAAATTAATATGCAAAAACCAAGACAATGTAAAACTCCCATAGTGATAAGCAAGCCATCCGTTTGAAAAGCTAATTCTGCTAAATAAGTTAAAAGTGTTACTATATAAGCAACGCCTAAAAGCTTTACTCCTCTTATAATATTATTTCTTGAAAATATTATGCAAAGTCCAGACACAAAGAAAAAGATAAAGACAAAAATAGGTCTAGCATAAAGTCTTAAAGAGCTATAGAAATAAGACGAGGCAAAATCTGAAAAACTAATAAGACCTTGATGTCCTGATTCAATAAATGTCGCTGAAAAGACAAAGGCAGCATCAAACATTAGGTGGTCCCATAATACAAGCAGTATTGCAAGACCTCTAAGAGCATCTATTTCCCATGCTCTGTTTTTAATTTTCTCGATTCGTTTTTGTCGCTTTTGCTCTTTTTGTTCTGCTGTAAGCTTCATTTTATCTAATTTTTCTAAATCAGTTGTTTTGTTTAAGGAAATTTATATTTTATCTAATTTCATTTTTCTTAGGTTAGTTATTTTGAATTTAAGAAAAGTTGCGTTTATATTCTACTCGATCTTTAACCGCTTTCCCATCTTTCATTTTATAAACTTCAAACCTATCTTCATACTCGTGAATTAAGGTGTTGCTTTCAACTTTAGAAAGATATATTTTAGGTTCTTCTTTATTTGTGGAATGCGGTTTTGTATATCCACTTTCAGGATTAATGCGATTATAATTATTTAAGTTTGTATTTTGTTGTTGATAGTATGAATTATTTTGATTTAGATTGTGTGTTTCGGGTTGATATGGAATATGCGAATAGGGCATATTAATTGTATTATCATATGGAATTGACTGGGGTGGCCTTTGCATATTGGGATTAAAGGGCATTTCCTGGGGTGGCCTTTGCATATTGGGATTAAAAGGCATTTCTTGAGGTGGCATATGCATATTGGGATTAAAAGGCATTTCCTGAGGTGTTGGCATATTAACAATTGGTGTATATACCACTTTTCCATTTTGTACAGTTGCTACATATATAGGTGAATTTATATTAGGTTCTTCAAAATTAGATTCAATAGGATTCTTTAAATTATCATCTGAAAATACGGCTTCACTTTTTGCTTTCTTGCTAATTTTTTTGATTTTTCTTTTTTCTTTTCTTGAAAGTTTTGAAGGATAATTATCAAATGGTGCAGGTGGACTATCAAAGCCAATATTCTCTGGTTCTTTTGTATTGTAATCGTATGTTGATCTTTTTTCTTTGTTTCTCTCTTTTTTTACTTCTTGCTTTTCTTGTTTTTTTAATTCTCTTTTTTGTTTTCTTCTTTTACTTGGTGCAAATATATTTTTAAATGTAATAAGAATTGCAATGAGGACAGTGACCCCAAAACCAGCCTTAAAAAGCATTGATTCCATTGAACTACCTAAAGGATCTAAAGTGCCCGTTAGCCGTAAAATAAGACCAGCAAGAGCATAAATGCCAGGAATCCATAATCCTGTAAAAACCAAAATATTTACAATAGCTTTAAAAATTATACCAATAGCTTTAACAATTCCTCGCAAAATTGAGCCTCCTAAAATACCCGCTAAACAACCGCCTGCTCTTGCCATTTTTTCCTCATTAATCTTATTCTAATTTACACATATAGTATACCACACTTGGAATATAAAATTTTATATGGCTTTTAATCTTATAAAAAAGGTTATAAAGTTTTGAAATAACTATAGTATAGTGGATTTGTATTTCAATTGATGTTAAAAGCGGCTTTTCTTTCAATCCATTTGTGTTTTTAAATTATAAAACTATCCTAACCCCACAAAGTTGGACTAACAATCTAACTTAGGAGGTCAGTTTTTATAGGTTTTTATTAATTGTATTTATTTTATTTTATCAAGACCGCCAAGATATTTTCTTAAAACTTCTGGAATAGTTACAGAGCCATCTTCATTTTGAAATTGTTCAACTATTGCAGGGATTAATCTACTTGTTGCAAGTCCACTGCCATTTAGAGTATGCACAAAATCTGGCTTGCCAGTTTCGCTATTTCTATATCTTGTCATATTACGTCTAGCTTGATAATCATTTGCATTAGAAACTGAACTAACTTCTTTATATATGCCCATACTTGGAATCCAAACTTCAACATCATATGTTCTTGCCATTGAAGCAGAGCAATCACCAGCGGCTAGTTTGCTGACCCTAAAGTGCAATCCTAATCTTTCAACTAACGTGCTTGCTTTGTTTACAAGCTCTTCAAAAGCTTCTTTTGAATTGCTTGGATTTGCTATTTGCACCATTTCGACCTTATTAAACTGATGTCCTCTTATCATTCCACGCTCTTCACTTCCATAGCTACCAGCTTCTTTTCTATAACACGGCGTATAGGCAAATAGTTTTATAGGTAATTTGTTTTCTTCAATTATTTCATTTGCATACATGTTTACTAAAGCTGTTTCAGCCGTTGGAAGCATAAATGAACCCTTTGTTCTATCTTCATTTTCTAGCCAATAAACATCATCTTGAAATTTAGGAAATTGTCCTGCTCCAAAGCCAGCTGCATAGTTTAGCATATGTGGTGGAAGAACAAATTCATATCCATCGTTTAGGTGTGTATCGATAAAGTAATTTAATAAGGCCCATTCAAGTCTTGCACCAAGACCTTTATAAATCCAAAAACCAGCACCACCAAGTTTAACCCCTCTTTCATAGTCTATAAGTCCAAGATCGACACATATGTCATAATGATTTTTGGCTTTAAAGTTAAATTCCGGTTTTTTACCAATCATTTTTATAACTTCATTATTTTCTTTTTCGCCAGATACGAGATCTTCATCAGGCATATTTGGTAATGCTGCCAAGAAATCTTTAATTTGGGTATCCAAAATATTAAGTTCTGTATCAAGTTTTGCTATCTCTTCACCAAGTTCTCTCATTTCTATAAAGATTGGTTCGACGTTTTTACCTTCTTTTTTAAGCTTAGGAATAGAGGCAGAGACCAAGTTTCTTTTAGCTTTTAGGTTATCAACTTGACTTTGTAAAGCTCTACGTTTTGCATCGTTTTCTAGGAGGGTATCAAAGTTTCCTTGCCATCCCTTTTTGCTCAAAGCAGCTTGAACAAACTCTGGGTTAGTTCTAATTAAATTAATGTTTAGCATATATTTCTCTCTAATAATGTTTTGGAATTTAACTCTTTGGGTTAGAACATTATTTTATTTGATTTTAATTTGCAGTTTGATTGTTTAGCAATGAGTTTTACTTAAATAATCGTAGATGAAATCTTCTATGTCTCCATCCATAACTGCATTTACATTTGAATTTTCATAGTTAGTTCTATGATCTTTAACTAGCGTGTAAGGACAAAACACATATGATCTAATTTGTGAACCCCATTCAATTTTTTTAATTTCACCTTTTAGTTCTTTGTTTTGTTGTTCTATTTCTCTTTCTTGAAGCTCAGTGAGTCTAGAAATTAACATCTTCATAGCAGTTGCCTTATTTTGAATTTGGCTACGTTCATTTTGACAAAAAGCAATGATGCCAGTAGGCAAGTGGGTAATTCTTACGGCACTTTCAGTTTTATTGACATGCTGTCCGCCAGCTCCTGAAGATCGCATTGTATCTATTTTTAAATCATCAGGATTAATTACTATATCTTCCGCATCTTCAATTTCAGGCATAACTTCTAAAGATGCAAAGGACGTGTGCCTTCTTTTATTTGAATCAAAAGGGCTTATTCTAACTAGTCTATGTACTCCTTTTTCTGCTTTTAATAGGCCATATGCATTTGTGCCTTTAACTAAGAAAGTTACACTTTTAATTCCTGCCTCATCTCCTTGTTGTAAATCTAATTCTTGCACATCAAAGTTTTGTCTTTCTGAAAATCTTAAATACATTCTATATAACATTTCGACCCAATCTTGAGCTTCTGTTCCACCAGCGCCAGATTGTAAAGTTAAAATAGCATTATTTGCATCATATTTTCCGTTTAGTAAAGTTTCAATGAATAGGGCATTAACTTGTTTTTCTAAGTTATTTAATGCATTTTGAATTTCTAAAGCAATTTCCTCTTCAGCTAAATCGCCAGTGAGCTCTAAAAGCTCTGAAATGCTAGTACATTCTTTTTCTAGAGATTCAATTTTAGCAATAGTTCTTTCGATTTTTGCAATCTTTTGGTTAACTTTTGCAGCATTTTCTTGGTCTTGCCAAAAGTCTTTATCAAGTTGTGCTTCTTGAAGCTTAAGTTTATCTTCTTTCAGTTTTTCGATGTTTAAAGCTTGCGAAGAAGTTTTCACGGATTTGATTAATTCTTCTAATTTTAATTTTTCGTTATATAGATCAATCATTGATAGTTATTTGCAGCACTTTACAAGTCATTTTAATGTTTTGTTAAACATTTTTGCCACAACAGTTTTTATATTTTCTTCCTGAACCACAAGGACAAGGAGCGTTTCTTCCTACTTTTTGTTCTTTATTACTAGCATTTTTCACGAAAGTAAAGCTTGATGCAATTTTGTGAACTCTTTCATCTTCGTGTTGAATATATTTTTCAAGGTTATTGTTTTTTAACATATTGTAAGCTGTAAATATTTGGATGTTATACACCATTTCATCAAACATTATGGTAGCTTCACGGCGATATTCTAAAATTGGATCATGTTGAGCATAACCTCTTAAGAATATTCCTTTTTTTAATGCATCCATTTTGTCAATGTGATCCATCCAATATTTGTTGACTATGGAAAGAAGCACTTGCTGTTCTATTTCTTTAAATGTAGGTTTTTCAAAAGAGTCAGCAATTTCAGCTTTTAAAACCTCCATTGCTTCTTGGTAACTTGATCCTGTGATAGTTCTATTCTTTGCATCTATTGCAAAATCACTAGGTTTTTCCACATTATGTTTTTCTATTTTTTCTGAATATGCTTTGATGCGTTTTGCATATTGAATTAAAGACATAAAATATACAATTTCAATGATATAGTTTATATTTCTTTTTTTGCATATTCTAGGATTAATAAAAAGTTTTGTAACATCTATTTGAATAGTTTCGCCATTCGGTCCTTGAATTTCTTGTATATATACATTATCAGAATCTTCTTCATCTTCTTCCAAAATTATTTCCGAATCAGCTTCAGACATTTGCTCTAAATAGCTTTTGTCGTCCGCTAAAATACTTTCCACTAATTCAAAGGGATCTTTTGCTTTTAAAGCTATATCGATTTCTTCTTCTGTAGGGGAATGATGAAATAAATGGCGTAAAAGTTTAGTGTTTAATGAAATATAATCAATTGTTAACTCATCAACTTCCGAAAAATCCAAGTTTTCAGTAACAATTTTTTCACACAAAACTTCAATATATTTTATAACTTGAGAATGAACATCTTCACCATCTAAAATTTCAGCACGTTCTTGATATATTAATTCTCTTTGTTTGTTAATTACATCATCAAAATTTAATATTTGCTTACGAATAGCATAGTTATTTTCTTCACATCTTTGCTGAGCTTTATCAAGTTGTTTTGAAAGGGTAGCAAATTGGATAACTCCACCTTCAAGACCACCAATTAAGCGAGATAGTAGGTTAGTTACCCCTTCACCACCAAATTTTCTAAACAAGTCATCTTCAACAGAAACATAATAACAAGAACTTCCTATATCTCCTTGACGACCAGCACGACCTCTAAGCTGGTTGTCAATTCTTCTAGATTCATGTCTTTCAGTTCCGATAACTCTAAGACCACCAGCAGCTATTACTTTTTCTTTATCTTTTTTGGCTTCAACTGAATGCATTTCAACAAGTTCTAAATATCTTTTCCTGGCTCTAGCTTCTTCAGGAGTTTTGGTATCAGTGTGTATTGTTGCAGCTTCAATTTCATCATCCGTGTAATTTTCAATACGCATTTGCTCTCTTGCAGGAAAATCTGGATTTCCTCCTAGTACAATGTCTGTTCCACGACCAGCCATATTGGTAGAAATTGTAACTGCACCCGAACTTCCTGCTTGTGCAATAATTTGAGCTTCTTTATCGTGTTGTTTAGCATTTAACACATGGTGATTCACTCTTTTTCTTGTCAATAGTTTGCTTAAGTATTCACTTGTATCAATATTTGCTGTACCTACAAGTACTGGTTGTCCTCTTTCTACACAATCTAAAATATCTTCTATAACAGCTTCGAATTTTAAATCTTTCGTTGTAAAAATTTTATCTGGTTCATCTATTCTTTGGCTTGGTAGGTTAGGTGGGATTGATATCACATCAAGATTATAAATTCCTTTAAATTCTGGAGCTTCAGTCATAGCTGTTCCAGTCATTCCAGATAATTTTTCATATATTCTAAAATAGTTTTGGAAAGTCGTTGTTGCAACAGTTTTGCTCCCACTTCTAACATGTAGTCCTTCTTTAGCTTCAATAGCTTCATGCAAGCCTTCAGAATATCTTCTGCCTGGCATTTTTCTACCAGTGTTTTGGTCTATGATAATAATTTCATTATCCTCTATAATGTAGTCTTGATCTAAATGCATAATGTAGTGAGCTCTAAGGGCATTATTTATTTTTGACAAAAGCTCAGCACCTTCAAGATCTGCAAAATCAATGTTTGTAAAAGTTTCTTCAGCAAGCTTAGTACCTTCATCATTTAAAGAAATATTTGTTTCTTTTTCATCCATATCATATAAATCTGCTAAAACCTTTTGCCCATCTTCATCTTCAGTCCAATATCCAGGTTTAATTTTTCTTAAAATGAATCTATTAACTTCTATTGCAAGTTTATCTACGCCAGGTTGTGTTTCGGAAATAATTAAAGGAGATCTTGCTTCATCAATTAAAATGCTATCAACTTCGTCGACAATAGCAAAGAAATGTCCCCTTTGAACAAGTTGTTTTTTAGTAAAACGCAAATTATCTCTTAGGTAGTCAAAGCCAATTTCATTATTAGTAGCATAAGTAATGTCTGCTAAATATGCATTTTCTTTATCTTCGTCTGGCATATATTGATAAATTACACCAACACTCAAACCTAAAAATTTATATATGCTGCCCATCCAGCTTGCATCACGTCTTGCTAGATAATCGTTAACTGTTACAATATGTACTCCTTTACCAGCAAGTGCATTTAAATATGCAGGTAGGGTTGCTACCAAGGTTTTACCTTCACCAGTTTTCATTTCTGCAATATTTCCTTGATGTAGGGCAATCCCACCAACTATTTGAACTCTATAGTGACGCATTCCCAAAACTCTGTCAGCAGTTTCTCTTACTGTGGCAAAAGCTTCTGGTAAAATATCATCTAAAGTCTCCCCATTTGCTAAACGTTCCTTTAGAATGGGTGTCATTTTCTTTAACTCATCATCGCTTAATTTTTTAAAATCTTCTTCTAGAGCATCAACTAAATCTGCAATTTTGTTGAGCTTTTTTAAACTTTTTCTATTTTGCCTTTCTGCGAAAAATCCTGTAATACTCATATTAGTCCTCTATATTTTTAACAATATGTCAATATTTTATCATCCACGCACGCGTATAAACATGGATAAATCTCTCTTTCATCTTCTGCAAGTGCTTGATCTCATTCACGCACGCGTATAAAATGGATTACCCGCTAATCGCTTTATAACCTGTATAATCTCTTCACGCACGCGTATAATATGTTAATGTGCTTTTTTGAGTATATCATAATGACACTTAAAATGCACTTGTTTAAACTGGAAACGGAGTTAATTGTTAATTTCAAAAGTAACTGTAGGGGCAAAAGCTTAAAAAAGTTTTTATACACAGTGCCCATGTTTTTGTATAGTTTAGGATTTTTTAAAAATTTCAATTTTGACAAACAAGGCTAATTAGCTAATTTTCAAACTGTTAATTCATTAACTTTGTGCTTTATAGTATAATGTGTTCATGAAAAAACAAAATGTCTGGCAAAGTAAATACGCACTCAAAAATAATCAAAACATTTTACATTTGTTAGATGGTCAACATTTGCCTAAAGTTTTATATGAAATACCAATAATTAAATCTAGAAGGAAAACGACATCTCTAAAAGTTTTAGATGATGGTTCTGCAAAGATAATGGCACCATATTATGCAAGCAGTGAAACTATTGAAAAATTAATATTTGATAACTTTTCATGGTTAATAAAAAATTCTAAAATTAAAGAAGAAAAATACAAAAAGTCTAATGTTAGTTTTGTAGATGGTGAGGTAATATTTTTCTTAGGTTATAGATATCAGTTGAAGGTCGTAAAATCTAAAGAAAAAAGAGTTTTATGGAAGCCATCAACCTTGCTTGCCAAAGCAGAGATTGCAAGTTTAACATCTTTAAATCCACTTTCAGAAAATGAAAATACCATTGATGATTTTTTATCTATTAACAAGATTGAAAATTTAAAAAATAGGTTTAAATTGAAAACTTATTTAGATGCACCAATAGGTGAGGTTTTAGTTTTAACCCCTAATTTAAACGATGAATATGTTAAAAATTTAATTATTTCAGAATACAAAAAAACTACAGAAAAGGTTACTAAACTGCTATATAAGGTTTACGAAAGTAAATTAAATGTAAAGGCAGATAAATATATTATCAAAAAATATAAAGCACGGTTTGGCCAATGTGAAGCTAAGAAAAAAATCATTTCACTAAATACATATATCGCTATGAAACCTCTAATTTGCATAGAGCTAGTTTTAGCTCATGAAATTTCCCATCTAGCAGTTTTTAATCATTCAAAAGATTTTAAGAATATTTTAAATAGCCTAATTTCTAATTACAAAATTAGGGAATACATGCTAAAGCACCATCCATCACCCAATTATCTACTTTGATTTTGTTTTTTTGCATAAAAAAAGGCTTACCCACGTCTTTAATGAATAAGATTCCTTAAAGACAACGTCCGAAACGACCCATGGTTCTCGCCTTAATTTTAGCTTATCACAATAATGCAAAGGGCTGCAAGGTTTATCTATGAGTATGCACTTTAGATCTAGGTGTGTTAAATATGTGTTTTTTATCAAGCTATTTATCACAATAATTTTATGCACATAATTGAATATCTGATTTAGTGTTAAACTTTGTCTATCTTATACAATGTATAAACGGTAATTCTCAGAATAAGCGCAACATTTTAATAAGCCCCAATTGCTAGAAAAATATTACATCTATAAAATTTTATAAATGTGTGTTAATATTTAATATATGAACATAGTTGCTAAGGTGTTTTTGCAACAAAAGGATGGTTATTATGGGAAAATTAGATAAACATTTAATCGTTTCGCTAAATGGCGTGGCTAGAGAAAGCCAAGTTTACTGTTCTGGCAAATATCGTTTCACTGTAATTGCGCCAGAATTATTAAGGGTGGAAATTTCTGAGTCTGTAGAATTTACTTTCGAACCAACTCAAATTGTTTGGTTTAGAGATTTAGGAGAGTATCCATTTGATATAAAGTTTGAGCAAACTCATACAATTATTAAAACATCGGCTGCTACTTTCTATTTTAATTTAAAAACGGAAAAAGTAGATAAGGTTGTGATTGATGGAGAAAGTATTGATCCAAATAAACATAATTTGAAAGGTACAGCAAGAACTCTAGACCAAACAAACGGAAAGGCCAAATATGATAATGGTGTAGTTGGAAGATATGGGGCAGCTGTACTTGAAGATAAGAGTTTGATTATGGGCGAAGATGGTATGGTTAAAGCTAGAAGAGAGCAAAAAGACTATTATGTTTTTGCAACAAAACAACCTCAAAGAGCACTAGAACTTTTATATGCAATAACTGGAAGACCACCTATGATTCCAAGATATGCTGTTGGAAACTGGTGGAGTAGGTATTATGCTTACGAACAACAAGAATATCTCGATTTAATGGATAGATTTAAAAAAGAAGGTATTAAATTTACAATAGCAACTGTTGATATGGATTGGCATGTAACAGATGTTAGAAAAGAATTTGGATTTAAGGGAATCGAAGGGATATATGCCATTTTTGTAGGTTGGACAGGATATACATGGAATAAGCATCTATTCCCAGACTACAAGCAATTTTTGAAAGATTTAAAAGAAAGAAATCTCCATACAACTCTAAATTTACATCCTGCAGCAGGCGTTAGATATTTTGAGGTGCAATATAAAGATGTGGCAAAAGCTGTAGGAATTGATCCTGCAACAAAAGAAACTGTAAAGTTTGATATTACAAGTGCAAAGTTTTTAAACGCATATTTTAAATATCTTCATAGACCATATGAAAAAGATGGAGTCGATTTTTGGTGGATTGACTGGCAACAAGGTACTAAATCTAAGTTGAAAGGATATGATCCACTTTGGGCTTGCAATCACTATCATTATTTAGATAATGCATATTTAGATAAGCGACCAATGATTTTATCAAGATATGCAGGTATTGGTTCACATAGATATCCAGTAGGATTTTCTGGAGATACTTTTGTTACATGGAAATCTTTAGCTTTACAACCAGATTTTACTTCACAAGCAAGTAATGTTGGCTTTACTACTTGGTCACACGATATTTGTGGACATATGCTTGGTAATTCTAAAGATGATGAGCTTTATTTGCGTTGGATTCAATTTGGTATATTCTCACCAATTTGTAGACTACATAGCACAAAAGATAGAGGAAGGTTTTTTCCATCAATCTCAAAAGAGCCATGGAATCATCCATCAGTATATGATGATGCAGTAAGGTATTTGAATTTGAGACACGCATTAATTCCATATGTATACACTGCGTATTATCAAAACTATAAAAACAGTGTGCCAATTTGCAAACCTATGTACTATGATTATCCAGCTGAGGATATGGCATATAAAATTAAAAATCAATATGCTTTTGGCTCAGAATTAGTTGTTTGTCCCATAACTTCAAAAGTTAGGGATACTCAAAAAGCATATAGGGATATATGGGTTCCTGAAGGTGAAAAATATATAGATTTCTTTACAGGAGAGGAATTTGAATCAGGATATCATCGTATAGGCAAAAAACTTGCAGATATGCCAGTTTATGTAAGACCAGGTTCAATAATTCCTATGGCGATAACAGAATATAACGAGTGGGATAATCCAGAAAGTTTCCATGTTAAAGCATATCCTGGAAATAATGTATATTCATTATATGAAGATGGCTCTATAAACCAAGATTATTTAAAAGATAAAAATGTTATAACTGATTTTGAAATAGTAGAAGATGGCAATGCTTTGACCTTTGAAATTAAACCTGCAGTAGGCGACTTGTCACTGATACCAAAAGCAAGAAACTATAAACTTGAAATTCATAATTTAGATAAGTATAACTTAGAATCTGCAATTGCAAATGGCAAGAGTGTAAAAGTCGAGATTGAGGATTCCTTTGTAAATTTAGTTGGTGTAGACCCAAGTAAGGGAGCAAAGCTAGAGTTTAAGCTAAAAGAAGATGTTGAATAAAATATTTAAATTAAAATTGATAATTAAAAGCTAGTGTTAAGTCTAACTGAATAATTAAAAGTTATTGAAGCAAAAACTCTAAATAGTAGAGTTTTTGTTTTTGTTCAGTTATAATCAATTTAATTCTAGAAGGTAATTTCTAGAAAGCAAACAGGCATGTTGTTAAACCAATTTAAATTACAAAATATTGGCAAAGATTATGTCGATTTTCAAAAAGCAATGGGGCATCATAAAAAAATTGCCCTCTTTTATGCTACTCAAAATCTAAGATACTTAATAGCTAGCCAAAGTGAAAAGTTTTTTATTTATGTGGCGCAAGATAGAATTGCAGCAAAAGAAGCACACAAAATTTTAAACGAATACTCTGATGGTGAAATAGTATATTTAACTGAAAAAGATGAGGTTTTGCTTAATTTAAAATTTGATACATCAGCTAAACTTATTTCAAGAATTTCTGCTCTTGCAAAAATAGCTCTAGGGGAAGCTAGAGGAGTTGTTGTTTCTTCAGAAGCATCAATGCAATATGTTCCAGAAGTTAGTGCATTTTTAGATGCGACATTAAAAATTAAAGTAGGAGATAGTCTTGATCTATACAAGGCTATTGATAGTTTGATTTTTGGCGGATATGTAAGGGTAGATGCGATTTCAGCAAGAGGGGAGTTTTCTCAAAGGGGTGATATTTTAGATATTTGGTCAAATGATATGGATCTTCCCGTAAGGATTGACTTTTTTGGAGATAGTGTCGAGCAAATGAAAGTTTTTGCGCCAGATACAATGTTATCTACTAGCCAGATAAACAGTGTAGTCATTCCACCTCATAGTGATATTTTAATTTCTCCAAATCAAAAAGAGACATTAATTTCAAGACTTGAAAAATTAAAATTAATAGGCGATTTAAAGTTATCAGAAATTATATCTTCTAACATTTCAAAATTAGAAATTAACCCTTCAGACCCTTCGCTTTTATGGATAGTTCCATATGTAAAAGAGGCTTTTGGCAACATTTTTAGCTATATACCAAAAGATAGTGCAATTTTTATAGATGAACCATCAAAAATTGATGATAAATTAAAACTATATAAAAGTGCTCATAATGTCAGGGTTGCTTCCTTTATTAAGTCATCTGAATCAACTAAAGCACATGAGGATGTTGTTTTTGATAAAGAAGATATATACAAAGCAATGGATGAATTTACGCAAATTTGTTTTCAGCAATCTACAGGATATAATCCCATATTTTATCCAGAATATATTCAAAATTTTAAATCAACTCCAATCCCAAATTATGTGACAAATTATAATGCTTTGATAGCAGATTTAAGGGGTTATTTGGTTTTTGGTTCTAAAGTGTATATATTTGCTAGAGATGATGAAAGTGCCAAAACCTTAGCTTCGTATTTAGAAGAGCATGAAATTTTTTCAAATGTAATATCAAAAGCCCAATATGTTAAACATCTCAATATGGAAAAAGCAAGTTTAAAGGCAACCATAAGCGGTGAAATTAATATAATTGGATATCCGATATCTAGAGGTTTTAACATCCCAAAATATAAATTAGTAGTTATTGGATATGATGATATCGTTAGAAAAACCAAAACTGTTAGCAAAAGTAGACGCAAAAAAGCTTCATCATATGTGCTTCCAAGCAAGGGAGATTATGTTGTTCATGATAGACATGGAATAGGAATTAGCGGGGGTATTCAAACAATCGATACCTTAAAAGGCAAAAAAGATTTTTATATTGTTGAATATGCAAAAAAAGATAGACTTTATTTACCCATAGACCATATAAATGAAATAGAAAAATATACAGGCGGTGGAACGCCTACACTTCATAGGCTTGGTGGCAAGCAATTTGAAAGCATCAAAGAAAAAGTCAGAAATTCCGTTAAAAAGATGGCAATAGATTTAGTTGCCGTGTATAAGAAAAGAGCTTCAAAAAAAGGGTTTAAATATTCGGAAGATACAGTATGGCAAGCAGAGCTAGAGGCAAGTTTTCCATATGAAGAAACAGAAGACCAGTTAATGGCTATATCAGATATAAAATCCGATATGGAAAAAGGAAAAATTATGGATAGATTGATATGCGGCGATGTAGGATTTGGTAAAACTGAGGTCGCGATAAGAGCCATATTCAAAACAGTGCTAGATGGTAAGCAAGCTGCATTTTTGTGTCCAACAACTATTTTGTGTCAGCAACACTATGATACGGTTATGAAACGATTTGAAGGTTTTGGCATTAATGTGGCAAAACTATCAAGATTTGAAAGCAAAAGTGAGATAGACAGTAGCCTAAAAGATATATTATCTGGAAAAGTTAATGTTATAGTTGCAACACATAGAATGCTTAGCAGTGATGTATCTTTTAATGATTTAGGCTTGCTGGTTTTAGATGAAGAGCAGAAATTTGGGGTAGAACATAAAGAAAAAATTAAGCTTTTGAAAAGCAATATTAATGTATTAAGTTTGTCTGCAACTCCTATACCAAGAACATTGCATATGTCGCTTTCAGGAATTAGAGATATTTCACTTTTAGAAACTCCACCAATAAATCGTCTTCCAATTGAAACATATGTCGTAGAACAAACGGATAGTTTAATTGTTGATGCCTGCACTAGAGAAATTGCAAGGGGCGGGCAAGTTTTTATTTTATATAATAGAGTTAAAACTATCGAAAATTTTTATAAGTATGTAGTCAAATTATTGGGTGATGAAATTAATGTAATATATGCTCATGGTCAAATGCCAACATCGGAATTAGAAAATAGAGTTAATGATTTTTACGCTCGAAAAGCACAAGTGATGATTGCTACAACTATAATAGAAAATGGTATAGATATACCCTCTGCAAATACATTAATTGTAGTAGATAGTGATAAGCTTGGTTTGTCTGAACTGTATCAAATTAGAGGAAGAGTTGGCAGGAGTGATTTATTGGCTTATGCATATTTCACTATTCCTCCAGGAAAAACTTTAACACCTGATGCAACTAAGCGTCTTGACGCGATTTTAAGAAATACTGAGCTTGGTTCTGGCATTAAAATAGCGATGCGTGATCTCGAAATTAGAGGAGCTGGAAATATTTTAGGGAAAGAACAACATGGCAACATGGGTAAAGTTGGTTATGAGATGTATATGAGATTATTAAATGAATCTATTGATGAGATTGAGGGGAGACCAGTTGTTAGATTAAGAGATATTGACATTAGTTTTGAAGGCGATATAAGTTTAGATAAAGACTATATCGAAAATCAAGAAGCTAGAATTTCTGCATATAGAAAAATAGCAGACTTATTCTCCAAGTCAGATTTTCTAAGTTTAAAAAATAATCTAGAGGAGGCTTATGGTGATATCCCTAAATCTTTAGAAAGATTAATGGTCGTAGGTTTAATTAAAAATCTGGCACAAAAAATAGGAATTCAATCGATACAGCAAGATAGAGACAATGTTGTCATTACATTTTACGACCAAGATATGTTTAAAATTGAAAGCATATTTAAAGCTATATCATTTTATAAAGATAATGTCAGCTTAGAGCCAAGTGAAACACCCACAATTAGAATAACTAGAGTAGGTTTGGGAGATTCTAAAATGGCTTTCACTAAAGATTTTTTGTTAAAAGCAACAGAAGGAATCTAGTTTATAAATTGACCATAAAATTTCTTGAGATACTTAAATTCTTTGTGATTTAGAGTTAAACATATGTTTCATTAGTTGTAAAAATTTAATCCCTAATATATAATAATGAAAGTTATTAAGCTTAATAACAAGCGAGAGAAAAGTTCAATATTTGTGATTTGGAGAAAATAAATGAAAAGAAAAATCAAAATACTAGTAGCATTTGTGATTGTAATTTCAATATTTGCATCAACTTTTGCTGGATGTACATTAATTGTAAAGAATAAGGATAGAGAAGCCAATGAGGTTTTAACAACCGTTACTAGAAATGGAATAACTTTGGAAATTTCAAAAAATTCTTTCTTAGATTATTTCAACAGTTTATATTCCCAAAATGCACAATATATACAATATGGATATTTCACTGTTGAGCAAATTCTAGATGCCGCAATTGAAGGCAAAATTAAAAACACTTATTTATTAACAGATGCTATGGTATATCTTACAGATAAATCTAAAGTTGGCGATACTAGATACAATGTTTTGAAAGGCAAAGGTGCAAAGGTAAAACTAGAAGATGTATTGACTTATGCAGAATGGGCAGAAGCTGTTTATTCAGTGAATAAGAGTATTGACGATCAAATAGAGGCTGCAAAAGAAAATGCATATCAAACTCAACTTGATAAAGTTTGGAGAAAAACTGATAAGACTGGAATAAAAGGCATAGAGTTTACGGCAGAAACAAAAGAATATTTAAAGGAAATATATTATGAAAATGATAAGATTGATTTTGATAAAATAAAAATTGTTGTTATTTATGATGAAGAAATTGATGGTGCTGATGGAATA
Organism: Clostridiales bacterium; assembly: GCA_012800525.1. GTDB lineage: Bacteria > Bacillota > Clostridia > Christensenellales > DTU072 > JAAZJD01. The sequence goes on along the minus strand of JAAZJD010000019.1, from coordinate 2,614 downwards.
AAAGTAAACAGGAAAAGCGAGGAGTTAATTCCAGCTAAAGGAAATTATACTAAAGAGTTCGCAACAACTTTTGGGGAACAAGAAAACGATGGAGTTAAAAAGACTTTTGAAATAACATTTAATGAAAGTCCCGTCAATGTTGATGATGAGCCTATTCCTCATACAGTAAGCCATGAGTACACTCTCAAAAAGTCTCGTGCGACGAAAGACAAAATAGATGAACTTGAGGGAGTTTTAGATAGATTCAAAATTAATGATATTACTGTAGGTCGTTATGATAATAAAGCTCAATTAAAAGATAAGGGCATTGATTTAGATGGAACGGATGATACTTCCAAGCTATATAAAATTAGAGATTTAGAAAAAGAGGCTGAGCAAATTAAGAAAACTTCAAGTGATGAAAATCTTGTAGAAGGATATAGGGTTGTCACTGAAAGAATGAAGGCTTCATATAAAAATATGGATTACTATTATTATTCAGCATTTGAGTTGTCTGTTTCTAATGCTTTCAAAAGTGAGATTTATCAAAAGGCATTAAAAGATTATTCAGATGAAGATTTGGCTAGAGATACGATGGCTGAACTTAAATATCTTCGTGAAAAAAATAAAGCTCAATATGGTACTGATCTTGAAAAAAATAAAAAAGATTTTGTTAAAGCTATTAGTGAAAAATTAGATAATGTTTACTATTATCCCAAAATGGATGATACAACAGAACAGTTTTTTGTTTTGAATTTGCTATTTAAATTTTCTGAAGAAGATCAAGCCTTTTTATCAGAACATACTCCAGGTAATGGTGTGTTGACTGGAACCACTGAAGAAGTTGTAAAGGGGTATAGAGAATATCTTGCACCTACAACAACCACGGAGGCTTCTAATCCAGATTATGATAAAGAGCACGAATGTCCACTTCACAAAGATGGCAAAGAAGGCGAAACATGCTCTTTTAGTGAAGATGCTACAGGGATTAAGGATGGTAAAATTTGTCCATCTGTAAGATATGGAAGAATTGCTGATGACGGCACATTAAAAATTAATGGTGTAGATGAAGATTATGCTGAAAAAATTCTAGATGTCATGGCTAGACTAGAAGCAGAACTTGTGGCGGTAGAAAATGATGAAACTAAATCAGCAGAGGAAAAGCAAAGAGCTAACATAGAAATTTTTGAACGCTACATGTATTCATATAACGATGATGCTGGTTGTATGAATAAGCCATCTGGTTATTATGGCAAAACAGAAGGCTTTGCTAAAGAGTTTTTAGAGTTATCTCAAGAGGTTTTTGATTATAATCCTACCGTAGGCAATGCCTTTGTGAGCCCTGGAAAAATTGGATATGCTTATACCTCTTTTGGACTTCACATTGTTATGATAAGTGCAGTTCCATTTAAAGATGCAACTAATAATGAGGACTTGTCATTTGAAAATGATGAAGAGCTAAAGGCTTACTATAAAACTGAATATGATGTAAATGGAAATTCAATTTATAAAAATGTTGAAAAGCAACTCAAAGATCAAAAGAAAACACAAGCATATTTAAACTTTACAACAGAACATGTTCCCACAAAATTAATAACAAGAAATGAAAAAGATAATAAAGTAACTTTAGAAAAAAGTTTGAAGAAAGAAGTTAAAATTGACGCTAAAAAACTAAAAGGAATCTTTGATTTATTCTTAAAAAATAAAGGTTAAGAATTACAAGATTTTTGATAAATTTACATTTAAAGGGGAGCTGTTAAGAAACTCAAAAAAATCTTAACAGCTTTTTTGTTGTCGAAACACAAGCAAATTTAGAGAAGTGCTATTTTGACATAAGCTATTTATATGTTTTAGTTATTTAAACGTTTCTTAACAGCCTTTTTTTGTTGTCAAGGTACAAACATATTGAAAGAATAGTTAGCTGAAATCTAAATTCTTTTATACATTATAGTTATTCAAATGTTTCTTGACAGTCACTTTTTTGTTTTGCTATTATCAGTAAAAAGCTTATAAGGTTTGATAAAAGTATTAAAAAACCTAGATCCAAAATGAATCTAGGTTAGCAAAAAATCTTGAAATAGTTGGATTACTTTTTCTTAGCTGGCGTTGCTTTTTTAGCAGGAGCTGCTTTAGCAGTTGTAGCTTTGGTAGTTGCAGTTTTCTTTGCAGGAGCTGCTTTAGCCGTTGTTGCCTTTTTAGCAGGAGCTGCTTTTTTAGCTTTTTTCTCTTGGTCTTCAATCATTCTTAGATATGCATTTGCACATTTTAAATCTCCATCCCATTTGCAATAGCTGCAGTATTCGAGATGACGGCACATATCCATCCCTTCATTTTGGCTTTTATGCCATTTATTTAAGTCTAAATGAACTTGTAAATCTTCTATTTTCATTGTTTTCATAATTGTTCCTCCAATAATTTATTTTTTGAATAGTTACATTGTCTTCTTATGACTCAATTATAGCAAAAAAGGTATTTGTTATCAAGAAAATAGAGGTCCTCGTACTTTTGTTGTTTTGAAGTATTTAGGTTTCACTCTAAATTTCTTAAAATATTTGCATTCTCAACAAGGTATAGTTATGAAATGAAACAAAATGTTTAATTTTTTACAAATTTGTGATAACATAATTTTTGTGTT
>JAAZJD010000018.1 GCA_012800525.1 Clostridiales bacterium | reverse complement strand
CAATCAAGGAGATTGTCAAAAAGCGCTTGAATATTATGAGAAAGCCCGAAAGATAAGAATTAAAACATTGGGAGAAGAACATCCTGATTTCGCAACCTGTTTGCATAATATTGGCGTTGTATATAGAAAACAAGGGGAAGATAAAAAAGCACTTGAGAATTTTGAGAAAGCCCTGAATATATATATTGGAGCATTCGGCAAAGAGCACTCCTATGTTGCAAACTGTTTAAATAATATGGGCAATGTATATAGAGATCTAGAAAACTATCCAAAAGCACTTGAGAATTATGAAAAAGCACTAAAAATATATATCAAAGTGTTAGGTAAAAAACATCTTACGGTTGCAACTATTTTGAATAATATTAGCATCGTGTATAGAAAACAAGGGGAACATCAAAAAGCGCTTGAATATTATGAGAAAGCAAACGCAATAAGGAGTCAATTTTAAAATAATGCCTATAAGATTCATAAAAATATCATAGGTGCTTATAACAAGCTTGAAGAAGAGTAAGACGATTGTTTTTTAAGCTGGAATTAACTTGCTTTGAGTGGATGTTTAAAGAATTTTGAGGTGTTGGCAAACTTAATTGTCCCGACTAAAACAAAGTTGGAGTTTAAAATAGTCGAAAGTTTTGTGAGAGATATATTGTAATATCACAATAAGAAAATTGTAAAATCCAATATCATTTTTTGGTAAGAATTTGATTTAAAAAAGTCAAAAACAACCTTACTTTATTCCTCTTCTATTTTCCTTAAATGATTTTGAAATGGCAGATATTTCTCCTTGCATTTTTTCAGCAAGAGAGGGGTATACTGTATACACGTTATAACTTTCTGATCTATCTTTAGATGTTAAGAATAAATAGTTCTTTCTCTTAAGGTTAAAAAACGCAGGATTATCATTTGATCCAAAAGGTAAGAATTTAATTTTAGCAAAAGAATTGATGTCAAATCCATAACTATCAAAATCAGAATAAGTGGAAGATTCTTTTAGTTTAGAGACAGGTATTTCATATTGAATTGCTAAAACTTTCTCTCTCTTCATATGAAGTATGGGATTCTTTTCTGTGTGAATTGGTTTTCCTGTTTTTAAGATTGGAGAAACGCTAAGTCCATCTAAAACCCTATCTAATGGAAGGAAGTTAGATATATTGTCATCTCCTGTAATATTGCACCAATCAACTAGAGTTGGATAGATATCAACCATTGAAATAATAGAATCAACCTCTTTTCCTTTATGGCCATTAAACCATTCTGGAGCATTATTCCATTTTACTAAAAATGGAACGCCAGTGCCTGCCTCATATGGGGTATATTTACCACCCCTTAATATTCCTGGAGACCCTTCAAGTGCAGGTCCGTTGTCTGATGTAAAAATGATAATGGTATTATCCAAAACACCGTTTTTTTCTAGAGTATTGAAAAGTTTGCCAAGGTAGTGATCAAATTCAAAAACGCAGTCTGCATAATCGCCAAGCCCAGTTTTTCCTCTAAATTCTTCTCCAACAAAAATAGGGGCATGTGGCCAAGGCGTTGTATAGCAAGCAAAGAAAGGTTTGTTGTTTTCTGAAGATGCTTTTGTTAGATTGTCTATCCATGTGTTAATTTCTTCATGAATATATTTTGTAGCATTTGATTGATCTTTTAATTCATTGTGGCCTTTAGCTATTGTCCACTCACCTGCAGTTTCTTTTACATGATAAAAAGGTGTCATATCATTTACATGGTGAGAGCCATAAAAATAATCAAAGCCTTGATTTGTTGGAAGATATTCACCATAATCTCCAAGATGCCATTTGCCAAATATTCCGGTTGCATATCCTGCTGCTTTAAAAGTTTCTGCAACGGTAATTTCATCTCCCATCATACCGTCTGTATTGTTTATCATTTCAATGGAATTAAAAACTCTTGTTGCTGCAAATGGAGAAACTGTATTTACTGTTGGAAAGATAACATTGTCTGCACCGCCTCTATATGGATGTCTTCCTGTAAAGGCTGCAAAACGAGATGGAGAGCAAACAGAGTATCCTGAATAAAATGAGGTAAAGTTTATTCCATCTTCTCCAATAGAGTCTATGTTTGGAGTTTCAAAAGCTCCACCATTTAGAGAAATGTCAGCATAGCCAAGGTCGTCTGCCATGATAAATAAAACATTTGGGGCGTTTTCTTTTGTTTTATTGTTATTTATTCTTTTTAAGTAATCGTCTTCTCCCTTTTTAAGACTGACCATATTAGGAACAGATCTCAAGTTTGCTGTAAAAACAAAAGAAATAGAAGTTATGATTAAAATTATGCTTCCACCAAAGGTTGTAATTTTTTGAATTAATTGTTTTTCTTTTAAAAAGTGAACACATAGTAATAGCCCAATGGCTACAACAAAGCCTGGAGATAGAATTAAAAAGTTTCCCACAAGCCTTGTTCCAAAGTTTCCATCACCTTGCCATAAAGGGTGGGCGGCACTTGAAAACCCAGCAACAGGTTTTACAAAAGCTCCCCATCCAGCATCCGCACCAAAAATTGTATAATAACTAAATAAGCTAAATAGGGCTATTAAGTATGAGATCATAAATAATACATAAAAACGTCTTTTAAAAATTAATCCAAGTAAAAGTAAAATAGCTACGACCATTGCAAAAATCATTGTTATCAAAGCAATAATATTTAATCTAGCGGCAAATTGAATGACAAATATCAAAATAGAAAAAGCTAAAACGATAAAAGGAACCAACTTTTTTTCTGCATCAATCTCAAAAGACCATGATTTTTTCTCAACTAAATTCTCCACAAAGCCCTCACCTATAAAATGTTTAGATATACTAAAAATATACAATATAGAATGGCTCTTTTCAAGTTAGAAGTAAAAACTTGCAAAAAAAAAGAGCACACCACAAATAGAGAATGTAAAAATTGTTTGATTGAGAAAACTCATAGCTACTTCTCATATAGCCTTTAAACTTAACAAAAAGTGGTATTTGCTTATAAGGCTTCACTAACAAATTCAGCGGTGCTTAACATTTAGAGAGATTTTTCAAAGAATATAGTATAATAAACTAGATGCGTATTTAGCAAAAAATTAAGTAAAAAATAACGGAGGGACTAAATGAGTAATTCAAGACTAGTTGGAAAATATCCAGTAATTGGAATTAGACCTGTAATTGATGGAAGAAGAGGACCTTTAGGGGTTAGAGAAAGCCTAGAAGATCAAACCATGAATATGGCAAAAAAGGTTAAGGCTCTATATGAAAAAAATCTTAAATATTCAAATGGAGAGCCTGTAAAGGTAATCATTTCAGATACAACAATTGGTAGAGTTGGCGAAGCTGCAGCATGTGAACAACAATTCAAAGACAATAATGTTGATATTACATTAACTGTTACTCCTTGTTGGTGCTATGGCAGTGAAACAATGGATATGAATCCAAGCACAATAAAGGGTGTTTGGGGATTAAATGCAACAGAAAGACCAGGTGCTGTATATCTAGCAGCAGTACTTGCTTCTCATGCACAAAAAGGACTTCCTGCTTTTGGAATATATGGAAGAGATGTTCAAGATAAAGATGATGAAGAAATTCCAAGTGATGTAGTAGACAAACTTCTTAGATTTGGAAGATGCGCAGTTGCGGCTGCGACAATGAGAGGGAAGTCATATTTACAAATAGGCTCTATTTGTATGGGAATAGCAGGTTCAATTATAGATGTAGACTTTTTTGAAAAATATTTAGGAATTAGAGTAGAAAGTGTTGATGAAGTTGAAATCATTAGAAGAATGGATGAAGGGATTTACGATAAAGAAGAGTTTGAAAAGGCTCTAGCCTGGACGAAGGCAAACTGCCTTGAAGGATTTGATAAAAATCCAAAGCATATGCAGCTAACTAAAGAAGAAAAAGAAAAGCAATATGAGTTTATCGTAAAAATGATGTGTATCATTAAAGATCTATTTAATGGAAATAAAAATCTTCCAGAATATGCAAAAGAAGAAATGGTTGGACATAATGCGATACTTGGAGGATTTCAAGGTCAAAGACAATGGACAGACTTTTATCCAAATGCAGACTTACCAGAAGCTTTGTTAAATTCTTCATTTGATTGGACTGGAGCAAGAGAGCCATATATCTTAGCAACAGAAAATGACACATTAAATGCAGTTTGTATGTTGTTTGGAAAACTTCTAACCGGCAAAGCTCAACTATTTTCAGACGTTAGAACATATTGGAGTGCAAAAGCTGTTAAACGTGTTACAGGATATTCTTTAGAGGGAAAAGCAAAAGAATCTGATGGATTTTTGCATTTAATAAACTCTGGAGCATCAGCATTAGATTTTAGCGCTGAGTCTAAAAACGAAAAGGGAGAAAGTGTTGTCAAGCCATTTTGGGAAATGACTAAAAAAGATATAGAAGCATGTTTAAAAGCAACTAGATGGTGTGCAGCAGATTTAGGTTATTTTAGAGGTGGTGGATTTTCTTCAAGATTTGAAACAAAAGCAGAAATGCCAGTTACGATGATGAGATTAAATCTAGTTAAAGGACTAGGACCAGTTATGCAACTTGTTGAAGGATGGACTGTGCATCTTCCAGAAAAAGTTTCAGATACCCTATGGAAAAGAACAGACTATACATGGCCTTCAACTTGGTTTGCGCCACGCTGTTCTAGAAAATATCCATTCTATACAGCATATGATGTTATGAATAACTGGGGAGCAAATCATGGAGCAATTTCCTATGGTCATATCGGAAAAGATATAATCACACTATGTAGCATATTGAGAATTCCAGTATCAATGCACAATCTAGAAGATGAAGATATCTTCCGTCCAGCAGTATGGAATTCCTTTGGTATGGACAAAGAAGGGCAAGACTATAGAGCCTGCAAAGCTTTTGGTCCAATGTATAAATAATGCCATAATATATCAAGCATAAAAACAAAAAGTCGCTTACGGGCGACTTTTTTCATCTAGACATTCTTTTATAGAAGAACCTACAAAAACATAGCCATATATATTGGCAGGTGAATAATTCCATTTTTTATCATTACATCCTTTGGGTACAAAATATATGAATCACCAATTTTGTTTGTAAACTTTTTCTTAAACTTATCTAAAGAAACATGAGAGCGATAATTAGCTGATTTTACTTCAATTGGAGATATTTTGTTTTGGTTTCGTATTAGAAAGTCTATTTCCATATGATTTTCACGGTTAGTTGTGTCGCTTCTAGAATAAAAGTAGAGCTTATGTCCGTTTCGTCTTAGCATTTGTGCTACAATATTTTCCATTAACATGCCTTCATTAATATAAAGCTTGTCAAAAAGAATAGCTTTATATAAATTGTTTTCAGTAAAAGATTTTTCCATAAATGCATGTGTAACCAACAATCCTGTGTCAGCCATGTAGCATTTTTGAGTGCTGTGATCAAAACTAAGTGCTAATCCAACACTAGGATCTGTAGCGTTATAACAAGTGTTTACAATCATAGATTCATTTAGCCAAATAAAAGTATCTTCGTAAGCACGGAAACGTGCATTTTTATCAATTGAAGAGAGTTTGTATTTTTTTTCTTTTTTGGAAAGTTGGCTAGGAATTTTATCAAAAACATCATAGACTTTTTCTTCATATCCTGAAGCAAACTTTGAAACATCTTCACGATAGAGTTTTAATATTCTTCGTTTTTCGATATCGGCAGCTCTAAAATCTTTTTTATCTCTATAAGCAAGTATTGCTTGTGGCATGCCACCAACTAGCATATATTGCCTAAAATCATTCATGACCTTTCTATGTAATGCAGCTCCTAACGCTTTTTTTTCATTAAAACATTTTTGAATGAAAGGTATTGTTATCTCATCTCCCATAGCCCAAAGAAACTCTTCAAAGTCCATAGGAAACATCTCTATATGATCTTCTTCAGATGGGATGATAATATTTTCAGTATTCTTTCTAAGTCTTATCAAAGAGCCTGTTTCAAGGTAATCATATCTACCATCTGCAACTAAATATTTAATTAGCTGTCTCGCTCTTGGAAATTGTTGTACTTCATCAAAAACAATCAATGAGTTTCTTTCATAAAGAATAGTGGAATAAAAAGCAGATAGTTTTGCTAAAAACAGATCTAAATTATAGCTCTCATTAATGAACAAATCTAGAATTTCTTTTGTGGTGTTACTAAAGTCAATGAATATATGGCTTTTATATTCTTTTTCCGCAAACAATTTGGCTATATGACTTTTTCCTACTCGACGTGCACCATCAATTAGCATAGCGGTTCGTCCCTTGCTCTCGTTTTTCCATTCTAGCAGTTGACCATAAATTTTTCGCTTCATATTTTTCTCCTGAGCACTATATACTTCAAGAATATAATACCATCTAAATCACGAAAAGGCAACCTCAAAACTTAAGAATATGCACGAAAAGGCAATCTCAAAGTTCAGAAAAATACACGAAAAGGCAACCTCAAGCTCAAGAAAAGACACGAAAAGACAAGTTTAAAACTAAAAGTTTGCACGAAAAGACAATAATATTGCTGTTTTAAATTTTAAGATAGGAAGATTGTATGCATAGCAAGAGTCAGTTTAGTTAAGCAAATAAAGCCAAAGTGATATAATTAAATGTAGTTAAAATATGATAGAAAACTGATTTGAAGGAATAAAAAATGCAATGGTTTAATTATATAGGCTTAATAGTTGTTGCCTTAATGCTAGCTCCAAACATCGTTTATGCTTATGCAAATAAAGCAAAGGGTAGGGAAATAGTTTTATATAAAAACAAAGTGCTTGAAGTATTTGAGCAAATTGGAAGATATGGCTCAATGCTTTTTATGGTCTTTAATATTCCATATACATATATGCAGTTTTATTTTTCATTTGCAAAGCAAGTGTATATCGGAATCAATGTTTTATTAGTGTTAATTTATATTCTTTGCTTTATCATTTTTTGGAAGAAAGAAAACATAGCAAAAGCCATCATTTTATCTCTTATTCCATCTTTAATTTTTGTTTTTTCAGGGATTATGATTGCTAGTATACCGCTAACAATCTTTGCTTTAATGTTTGCTATTACACATATCACAATTTCTATAAAAACGGCAAAGCTTCAAGACGCATCTCCTAAGAGAAAAAGAAATGCAATTTTAACAATAGTAGGGGCTATTTTTAGTGTTATTTTAATTATAGTCATTACGACAGTTTCTTTATTTGGATATTCTACAGCTTCGATGAAAAAGCTACAAGGAATGACAGCGATAGATATGATTAAATATGATACATATAATGATGCAACAAAAATTAGTGTTGCCGTTATAGATAATGGCAGTATTACATATCATACATATGGAAATAAAGGGGAAGAAGATAAACTTTATGATTATGAAATTGGCTCTATTAGCAAAACATATTTAGGGCTAATATATGCAAAAGCAATTAGTGAAGGTGAAATTAATCTAAATGACCCCATATCAAAATATTTAGATCTAGATAAAAATAAGTACTATCCAACTATAGAAAGGTTGTTAACACATACATCTGGCTATAAAGGATACTATTTCGAAAGAGAAACGATGTGCACAAGATATTCGCAAAAAACAACTAATGATTTCTATGGAATTAGTAGAGAAAAAATATTAAATAGGGTAAAGAAGATTAAGCTTGTAGACAAAGATTATAAATTTGAATATTCAAACTTTGGAATTTCTGTACTAGGACTTGTTTTAGAAGAAGTTTACCAAAAACCATTTACAACTATTTTAAATACCTTTATTCAAGAAACCTTAGGCTTAGAAAAAACCACAGTTGCTAAAAGTGAAGGTAATTTAAGTGGCTATTGGCCATGGAAAGAAAACGATGGATATATTCCCGCTGGAAGTATAGTTTCAACTATTGAAGATATGGCTGCATATCTAAATATATATATGAAAAACTCTTTACCATATGCAGCTAGCGCAACAAAGATTATTAAGAAAGTTAATGGAACAAATCCAGCATATGAATCTATGAATATACGAACAGATTCTATGGCAATGACTTGGGTGCACGATGATGAAAATGGAATAACTTGGCATAATGGTGCAACAGGCTCATTTAATTCATATATAGGATTTTCAGATGACAAAACAAAAGGCGTTGTTATTTTATCAAACTTAAATCCTCAAGATCGTATTTCTATGACAGCTATTGGAGTAAGGATGATGCTTGAATTAAAGGGACACTTTGTCCTTCACATTGATTAACTAGATTAATATCTTTTTATTTTAGAATTTTCTAAATGTCGTTTTAAAACTGCAAAAAATTTTGTTTTTCGTTGCAACTTAAAAATATATAATTTAAGTTATTTAAATTTTTGAAACAGGAACAATTAGTGTGTTTTTGTCTATTGCACTTAAGGTTTGGGTGTTGCAAATAATGGCACCTTGCCCAACAGAATATGGGGGTGTTGGCTTTAATGAGGAAAAAGATGAAACCATGTTTTTAGTAGCGATTGCTGCTTTTTTTATTTCTACTGGATATAATGTTGCGTCTTTTTCTAAAATCAAATCTATTTCATTTTTATCTTTATCCCGATAGTAATAAAGAGTAGGATTTTTGCCTTCATTGTGGTAGCTTTTGTAGATTTCGCTAATTACAAAATTTTCAAAATATGCTCCACTCATAGAAGAGTTCATTACTACTTCTGGTGAACTCCAAGAAAGAATGTGAATGGCAAGAGCGGTATCAAAAAAGTATAGTTTTGGTTTCTTTAATGCTCTTTTTAAGATGTTGTTAGAATATGGATGTAAGAAGAATATAACGCCAAGTGTCTCTAAAATCTTTAGCCAATTTTTAGCTTGAGTTTCATTTATTCCAACATCTCTAGATATTTCAGCCACATTAATTTGCTGAGAAATTCTTGCAGCAACTGATTTAATAAAATCGTAATATTTAAGTCCATCGATTTCATTTGCTAAATATTTCACATCTCTTTCAATATATGAGGCTATGTAGTTTTTGTAGTAATTTTCAATGCTTGAAATGTTCCCTGAAATAACTTCTGGCATTCCACCATCAAATATATTTTTAAAAATTTCAGGTATGCTTCTAGTTGGAGACTGCCTTTCTTTTAGTAAATCAAGATTAATCTCAAAAGGAAAATTTTCATATTCTAAAATTTCAGATTGTGAAAGAGAGTACATTTGCATAATGGCAATGCGACCAGCAAGAGACTCTGTTACTCCTTGCATCAGTCTATATGATTGAGAGCTTGTTAACCAAAAATCTCCTTTTCTTTTGGTTGTGTCTGCAATTATTTTTATGTAACTAAAAAGTCCAGGGGCATATTGTACCTCATCAATTAAAACAGGCGGGGAGTAGATTTGCAAAAAAGCAGCAGGATCTTTTGTAGCTAAAATTCTTGCATCAAATTCATCTAGCGAAACGTATTTTCTATCAGTGTTAGCCATTAATTTTTTAAGCATAGTTGTTTTACCAACTTGCCTAGGACCAGTTAGTAGAGTAACAGGATATTCATTTTGTGCCCGCATAAAAGTTTTTTCAATTGCTCTATTTATATATTTCATAAAAACTCCGACCAAAATCTATTCTAAATACATTTTAGTCAAAATCAGTATTTTTTTCAATATTGAAAGGCCTTTAAAATTTCGCAAAGGGATTGCTAAGAAACAGTTGCATATGGTGAAGTTAAATTGAAATACCGTGTAATAATAGATTTGTTTAATTTGTTAGCATTAAACTCAGAATAACAGTCTTGCCTATTTAATTTGTCTAGAGTTAGCCAACATTTTCCCACGGTACAACTCTTGATTCTATTTGAGCCAAAGCTTCTGGAGTGAAAAGTGGCTCTGGTTTAACATGTTTGTTTGTGCTCCATTCTATGACAAGAAAGTCAACATGAGCGTTTTGTGCTCCAACTATTAAGTTCCCAACAAGGTCCCCTTGTTTAACAAAATCTCCTTCTTTGACAAAAATATTTGCCTCTTGTTTTGCTCTCATTGATTCTAAACTGCTGAAAGTTTCAAAGCACATAGACAAAACATATTTTGAGTTTAGTGCTATCAATGTGTTGTATGACCAAAGATTAGTACCTTCAGTGTTGTTGTTTTGAGTAGTCCATACTTTTATAACTATACCATCTTGAGGAGCCAAAAAAGGAATATCGGTTTTTCCATCTGTGCTAGCAAAATCTAAAGCAACATGATAGTTTGTTGACATATCTCTCAACAAGTAGCGATTAACAATATCTTGCTTGAAAGGAGAGTTTAGGTTTAAGTCATCTAAGTTTGAATATTTTTTATCTAGTTGTGCTATTTGTTTTTTGTATTTTTTCATAAGATCTTTAGATTCGCAGCCACTAAAAACAGATGCGACAAAGACAACTAATAATAGTATCAAAATGACATTTTTTAAATTGAATTTTTTCATAATTACTCCTTAATCCATCATTTAGCTTTAAGCGTAGAGGTTTACATAGAATATATCTTTTATGTAGGTTAAAGTCAATTTTAGAATTTTGGTGCTAACCTTTTTAGCATAATGTTGCATGCCCATTGCTTTTTAAAAACTATGAGTAAAACGAATTCATTAAACAAATAAATATGGTAGAATAGATATATTCAAATACAGGTAAGGAAGATATGGCAAAAAAGGTCAAAAAAATTAGAGGATATTTAGCTATTGATTTAGGAGCTTCTAGTGGTAGAGGAATCGTAGGGATAGTAAATAAAGGTGTCCTTGAAATAGATGAGGTTTTCCGTTTTGAAAATCAAATAAAGGTTGCATCCGATTCTACTTTTTGGGATTTAAAAAAGCTTGAAGAGAATGTTTTAGAATGTATTAAAAAAGCATGTGAAAAATATGAGATTGAAAGCATCGGAATAGACACTTGGGGCGTAGACTATGTTTATATCGGTGAGAAAGGAAAACCTTTAGCAAATCCTTCTACATATAGAGATCCAAAAACTGAAGGAATTATAGAAAAAATTTCAAAGGAATTTAATCTAGATGAACTGTACATAGAAGCTGGAATTCAACATATTGAAATCAATACAATTTTCCAAATATATGCAGATAAAATATATAGAAATATAAACTTGAGTAAGGCAAAAAGTTTGGCTTTAATGCCAAACTACCTAGCATATTTTTTAACAGGAAAACTTTTTTCAGAAAAGACCATTGCGTCAACAACAGGGCTTCTTTCACACTCAACAAAGGTATGGAATGAGGAAACTTGTAAAAAGCTAGGGATTTATTATAGGCTACCAAGAATTATAAGTCCTGGATTCCAAATTGGCATTTTGAAAAAAAGAATTGCCGATGAAATAGGGGTAAAAAGAATCAAAGTTATAGCTGTTTGCTCTCATGATACACAAAGTGCAACTATGCTTATCCCAGTAGAAAAAGGGAAAACTGCATTTTTGTCTTGTGGCACTTGGAGCTTGTTTGGAGTGGAACTTGATGAGGCATATATAGATATTTCTAGACAAAGAGAATGGACTAATGAGCAAGCTTTTGGAGATAAGATAAATTACCTTAAAAACCTAACTGGCTTATGGATTTTACAACAGCTAAGAAAGCAAGAAATAAAGAAAGCAGGGGACAAAGGAATAGATGAATATACTTTTGAAAAATTAGAAAAAAAGGCAAGAGCTGAAAAGCCTTTCACCCATTATATAAACACAGAAGATGCAAGATTTAAAGGCTTTGATGATGTGTCAGAAAATATCAAAAAATATCTTTTAGAAACGGGACAAAACCCTATAGAAAATATTGGACAAATGGTAAGAGCAATATACGAAGGTCTTGCATTTCAATATAGAAAAGCTTTAAAAGAAATTGAAAATATTCCTATAGGAGAAACTACATACGGAAAGTGTAAACAGATATATATCTTAGGTGGTGGAGCACAAGACAAACTCCTTTGCCAAATAATTGCAGATGTTTGCCAAATAGAGGTTGTTACAGGAAACAAAGAGGCAACTGCAGTGGGAAATATTTTAGTGCAATTGATGTCTGCAAATAACAACATTACTCTAGAAAGAGCAAAAAATCTTGGAAACAATATGGGAGAGTCTATAAGATACTATCCAAATAAAATAGAAAACATCGAACAAATAGTAAAAGTCTATGAAGAAATAACTTCAAATATAGAAATTGAAAACTAGAGAAGCAAACTAACAAAGTGGGGATGTAATTAAAATTTTTTCAAAAGACACTTAAAGATTGATAGGCATAGATATATTTAGTAGTATAAAATAAGCAACATAAAAAGAGAGGAGAGGAATTTTAAATTAATATATGCAACTAATGTTGCTAACCATTTATACCGGTTAAATTCAAACAACATTATTATACGAGGGTAAAATGTCAAACTATATGAGTTATAAAAAAATTAGAGAAGAGATTACTTTTATTTGTCAAAAAATGTGGCAATTAGGTTGGGTAGCAGCAAATGATGGAAATGTTTCTGTAAAAGCAGAAGATGGAAATATCATAGCAACGCCTACTGGAATCTCTAAAATGCTAATTAAGCCAGAGATGTTAGTTGTTTTAAATCAACGTGGTGATGTGATAGATGGAAATAGAAAACCATCTAGTGAAATAAAAATGCATCTCAAATGTTATGCAGAAAGACCTGATGTTGGTGCAGTTATACATGCTCATCCTGCAACGGCAACTGGTTTTGCTGTTGCCGGCATTCCGCTAGATAGATATTCAATGATTGAAACAGTTGTAGCGATAGGCTCTGTGCCGATTGTCCCTTATGCAACACCATCAACTGTAGAAGTTCCAAACGCTATTGCACCATATCTCAAAGAACACGATGTAATGTTGCTTGCAAACCATGGTGCTTTAACAGTAGGCGCTGACTTGTTAACTGCATATTATAGAATGGAAACCTTGGAACTTTTTGCAAAAATTAGTTTAGTTGCACATCAACTAGGTGGGGCAAAAGAAATAGATGAGGCAAATATTAATCGTTTAATTGAACTTAGAAAGTTTTATGGTGTTACTGGAAAACATCCAGGCTACAAGCACTATAGAAAAGAATCTCCTAAAAAAGAATATAGTGATCGTCCTAAAAAAGATTATCCCAAAAAAGATTTTCAAAAGAAAGATAGTTATAAAAAAGACTTTTCAAAACCTAAAAAATCATAAAAACAAAATATTTATAAAAAGCCATTTTTCGCTTACATAAATATTCTAGCTGATAAAGTGAACTTAATACTAGAAATGACGAGTGCGTGTTTCTAGTATTTTTTTAGCTATTAACTTTTCTAAAGGAATTAGCGACTGGGCTTGCTTTAATGACGAGTGTGCTTTTCTAGTATTTTTTAGCATTAATTTTTCTAGGGGAATTTGCAGCTGAGCTTACTTTAAAGTTTTTTGCAAAATCAAAAAATATGCGACAAAAAAAGACTATGTTTTAAATGATATTTAAAATCGCTGTTGAATTGCAGTTATTTTTAATGTATAATGTAAAGATAGAATATAAAAAACAAAGAGGTGTAATTATGGAAGAAAACAAAGGCAAAAATTTTGAACTTTTATCAAAAAAGCTTGAACAAGCTACTAACGATTTTTTGGATTCCTTAAGCAAAAAGAAGCAAGTCTTAATACACAAGATGGAATTAGAAAAAGAACGAATGTATCTAGAAAAAGAATTGCAGATGTTGAAAAAAGAATTACATGATATTGAGCAAAATATAGAGGAAAAAGAAGCTAACCTTGAAGATGCTAGTTTTGAAAAGGAAAAAATTGGATTTAGAAAAACGCACATAAATCATATTCAAGAGAAATTGATATCAATAAAATGTAAAATTTTAGACTTGCATAAAATGTCTGAACATCTTGAGTCTCTAGAGGATTTTTATAAGGAATGTAAAATGAAAAACTTAGATCTTTGTTGTGATGTTTTTTCTAAATTGAGCCTTGACACTCCAATAGAGGCTTTCAAGCCTCTTGCAACATTAGATAAAATTGTTGATGCAAAAAAGCAGGTAGATGAAGTTTTTGACAAAATGACAAAAGGCCTAAAAACGATTAAGGAAGAAGGTCAGAATTTGGTGCAAAAAATAAAATTAAAAAAAGAAGAAGGAAAAGAAAAAATACAACAAAATTTAGATGATATAAAAGAAAATGCAGTAGTTATTGAAGCTCAACTAAAAGCGAAAAATTTAAAAGAAAGAATGCTCAAAGGAGAAGATATCTCAAATGAAGAAATAAAAGAAGCGATAGATTTATGGGTAAAAGGAATAGAGTTTCTTTTAAAAAGACAAGCATAGTATGGAATAATCTGTCAAACAAAACATATCACATGTTTTTCATATATTTTGAAAATTAATTAAAATAAAGAGGTGCCAAATGAGTAAAAATGAAAAAAGAGAATATATAAAACCATCAATTGAGTTGTTAAAAGATGGTGAAAACAGCCTTAAAAGCTTTATACAAAGTGAAAGGTTTTTAGAAAAAACAGATGGAATAGATATTTGTCTTGGAGTTACGGAAGATGGTGAAAAATATATAGTAGATCTTACAAAGTTATCTAATTTGCTTATTGTAGGATGGAGCGGTATGGGAAAGACCGTTTTAATAAATTTTTTAATAACGGGGCTGCTATATAAATATTCTCCTGAAGAGTTGCAGTTGGCTATTTTCGATTTGTATGGATGTGGGTATAAATGCTATAAAAATCTTCCACATATGTTATTTTCTAAACCTATTGAAGACTATAGTGAAACGATGGAAGGACTTAAAAAGTTAATAGATGAGATGAATAGGCGTCGCAAAATTTTAGAAGATTGCTCAAATGAAAATATTATAGAATATAATAAAAATTTGGAAAAAAAAGAGGCTTTGCCAAGAATTATCATAATTGTTGATGAACTTGCAAATTTTATGTGGCACAGTAAAGGGTCGCTTGATTTTATTATGAGTTTAGTTGCACTTTCATTATTTGGAAGAAAAGTTGGTATTCATGTGATTGCTACAACACAGCGTCCAGCAGATGAGATCGTTACAGGATTAATTGAAAATAGGTTTTTTGCAAGAATTGCATTTAGACTTGATCATGAAGTAGCAAGTATGCGTTTTTTAGGAATAGCAGGAGCTGAGAAATTAATAAAATATGGCGACATGTTCTTTTTATCTTCTGATATGAAAGAACCTATAAAATTAAAAGGGATTTATTCAGATCATTTAGAGAGAAAGGATATATGTGATTTTATAAGAGAAAACAATTGCTAAAGACTATTATATATACTTATTTTGATCCAACTTCCAAACTTTAGATAAACATATAATCTAGGGCATTTAGGCTTTTTGCAAAACTCCAATTTAAAGAAATGCTTTTAAAAATTAACTAAAAATTAACAAATGTTAATTCCAGAAGTAACTGCACGCTCAGAGCCTAAAAAAAGTTTTCATATGTAAGTGCCCATATTTTTGTATAATTAGAAAAATTTTCCAAATAAAAAGTTTCGAATTTGACAAAGTTTGTT
>JAAZJD010000017.1 GCA_012800525.1 Clostridiales bacterium | reverse complement strand
TTTAATAGCAAGCAATTCTTTTTTCTCATCTGCACTTACATTATTTAGCCATTCTTGATATGTTTTGTTATACATAGTAACCTCCTATAGCGTAAAAAATATCCTCTAAAATTTTATACGCACATTAATATAATTATACTATATAGAATTTAAGCATTCAATATTGAATTTTTGAACATAAAAATGTTGTAAAGTGTAAAGTAATTTAAGCATGAATTTTGAACTTAACTCCAAATTTTAGACCAACAAACCCAACAAAACTCCTTTCATTTTACAACTCAAAGAAACAATAGAAATCATAAAAAAAGAAAAATACCGGGCATTCAATTCGTTCCCGGCTAAAAAGATAATTCTTTTGTGGCTACTTATACATTAAGCTATATTTTTTGAATTGTCAAATAGCATTTTAATGTTAATAGTAAACAGTAAGCACCTTTCAAATGCCAATCATTTTGCATTATAGCAAAGCTTTAGTACAAAAAATGCACAAATTATATCCGTACATTTTGAAACATTTAAATTACTATAGTCCGATTCCTTTTTGTGCGTTTTTATGTGTCCTTGCATCTTGTCTACCCTAACAATAGAGCTTTTTACTCTAAATTATTTATTCTAATAATAAATAATCATCCATAGTGGTAATGCAATAGTAAAAAAGAATAAGAGGTATGCAACCGAAGCCCCAAATACAAATATATTTAACTTTATCCTGCCTAAACCAAGGTTCATCTTCGTTTTATACTTTGTACAAAATGCGAAACTAATGCTAGATAAAATAACCGCTACTCCAGAAAAAATTGGATTTATGATAAGTGCAAAAATAAACCAAAGGACGTTGCGCAGTCCAGAAAAGCATGCAACCATAACTACACTAGCTAAGAGAAATGTAACTGCTGAGATGATTAAATCATCTATCTTCTTTACTATCAGTTTTTCTTCATTATCCTTAAATGCAACTTTCGGAATTGATTCTATAGATTCAGTATATGTATTCCCTTTATATGCCTCTGAATCACTTGCACTGCTGATACCATCCATTTCATTTTTAATAGCATCAAACGTTTTTATATCTTGTGCAAGTGCCTCATAATTCCACTCTCTTATACAATTAAGGCACAATCCTTTAGCTTCATCAGGTAAATTTGCATTATTACTAAATTCGCTACATTCCTTACACATAAATGCACCACAACGTGGACACCTATCATGTGCTGGTCTATCTCTATGCACAGCACATATTGACTCAAATAAATGATTATTTTTAAATTCTTCCATAGTCCCTCCATTAATCTTTGCCATGTTTCAGTAAGCTATACTACATATTTTATGTTTGCATAATCTGAAAGTCAATACTGCTACCCTGTCTTTCAAAAAATGTAAAGTGTAAAGTAATTTGACCTTTATTTTTTCAAAAAGGCATTATTTTCCAAAAGATTCATCGGATTTTACAACTCAAAAAACAATAAAAATCATAAAAAAAGAAGCAACGCCCAACTACGAATACTAAAATTCATGTGATTGAGACAAAGCTCCTTAGCTACTTCCGTGAATCGTTATATCATAAAAAAAAAGAAAAATACCGGGCATTCTTACGTTCCCGGCTAAAAAGATAATTCTTTTGTGGCTACTTATACATTAAGCTATATTTTTTGAATTGTCAAAAAAACATTATAAATTAAAAAATCGTGTTAATACACTTAAATATTTTATGAAAAATGCAAACTTTTCTGGGAAAAATAAGTTTTGGGGATTTAATAAAATTAAAAAACCGTATAAGATACGGCTTATTTTTGGTCTGGGTGAAGAGATTTGAACTCCCGACCTCTTGAACCCCATTCAAGCGCGCTACCAAGCTGCGCCACACCCAGGAATGTCTATTGCTAAACTAC
>JAAZJD010000002.1 GCA_012800525.1 Clostridiales bacterium | reverse complement strand
TTCTCCATTTGCAAATGAAACCATTGTTTCTCCTACTTGATTTTTTTCTTTCATTACCTTTCCTCCATATCCTTTGAATATATTTATTTTTATTATTTTATTTATGTATACTAGTATAAAATTTAGCGACCGAAATCACCAAACATGATTCCGTTCTATAATTTCTTATAATTACAAAAACTAGATTTTAATGTAATTATGTTTTTAGTTTTTAAGTGTAACTTCGTAGCTTTATGTTAGCGTTGTGATATAGAATTTGCTAACACTTTAAATCACTTCAAATTGCACAAATTTATAATGTCTTTGTTGAGTTTAGCAATGCCCCTTTGTGATTTTAAAACCTGAACTTTTAGTCAAAAGTTTAACTAACTCATTTTTTTGCCAAAAACTGGTTATATTTTATCACTAAATTGTTGATGTAATTTTCATCGATATCTAGGCATGATAGTATTTGTTTTTGTTTTGCAGAAAATGCATATTTTCTCATGTATGTGTTATTCACTTTTGTTATTTGAATTTTATTTAAATGAGCCAGTGCACTATTGACACATTCGCTAGAGTGATTGTCTAAAAAAGGTTTAATCCTATACCTAAAACTGGCTCTAACGATAGCGGTTAAGAAAGCCATAAATACTTTTGATTCTAGAGCAAAGATAGACGAAGCATAAAATTTATCATAGTCTAAATCTGATTTTAAAGTACGAAACATTTTTTCTATTATATCTCTACGTCTATACATTTCTAGCACAGAATCAAGAGGCATATCTAGATTGGAGACAATGATGAATAGTCCTGAGTTATCATATATTCTTTTTTGAGTTTCGCGATTAATTTCAATTGATAGAATGTTCCCTTTCTCGTCTGTATTAAATGTTAGATACTTGGAATATGTATCTAAAATACCGTTATTAATTTTCTTAACATTTTGCAAATTGCGTTTAAATCTTTCAATTTTTTCATTGTACATTCTTTTTTCAGCAGCAGCTTTAGAATCACTGAAATATACATAGACATACTGTTTTGTTAGTTCTTGAAAAACCTGAGTTTTAAATTTAACACCGGAGACATCAGGGTTTATGTAGTATTGTGGGTCATTAGATAGTTTAGCTCTATATTCAGCTCTAATTTTTTTGAGATTATTGTTATATTCTCTAGCCATAATTATGTAATGATAATTTGATTTACAAATATGTTCTAGATTATTTTGTGTAAAATATCCTCTATCCAATACGAATGTTAAGTTATTGTATCCATATGCCTTAGCTTTATCACACATTTGTTTAAACTGTACTTGATCTGTTATTGAGCCAGGAAACAAATCATAGAACAAAGGTCTTCCAGTTATTTGATCCATAGCATATGATATGTTAATTTGAGGTAAGCCCTCATCATCTTTAGGCTTACCGTATTCAGCAATGCTGATATCATTAGAATGTACGTTCATATTGGTGGAATCTATTGAAATTATGATATCATCAATGTCTTGTGTTAACCGAGATTTCTTATTCCAGACATCCAAAAAATCATTTATTAAATCTACAGTTATTTCCTTATTAAACAAGTTTGATATTGTAGATTCTGAATAGATATGTTTCGTGTATATCATATTGTTAAAAGCCCATTTCTCAAATTGTTGATGTACCGTACTGTTAGCATCAATGTAGTAGTTCACTAGTGATTGCATCAGCTCTGCTCTAGCAGGGAAAATCTCAAGCAGTATACTATCTAATGACAAATCTTGAATAATTTTATTCAATGCTAAAAAAGCACCAATAGATACAGTGTCGCTAAAAGGACCAGCTGATTCAATGTACTTGATATTAGGATTTGAGTAGTATTTGAAGTAGTTAGCATTCGGTATTAATTTTGTTTCATCATCTGGGCTGACTTTACCAATTATGACTCTATTATCAATGTTATATTTTTTATCTTTTTGATATTCACTAGATACAACATGCCAAACATATTGATGTCCATTTCGTCTCAATATTTTCACTTTTTCGGGGATGTCTACTTGCATATTTTTGTATATCATAGCAGCCTCCAGAATGCATTGTTTTATTTAGTTAAACTGTATAACTAAAAAAGAAAAATGTCAAGTAAAAAACAGGAGATTTTTTAACAAATTTCCTGTTTTATCCTATGTTTTTATTGTTATGAATGTTTAGTTAAAGATTTTATTAAAAGTTCAAGTTA
>JAAZJD010000016.1 GCA_012800525.1 Clostridiales bacterium | reverse complement strand
CTAAGTGTAAGATTTTGTTTAGCTTCTATATTGAATGAAATATATCATTTAAGCTGGGACACTTGGTGTGTTGATAGACAATTACAAAAAATTGAAGTAAGGCTAAAATCTAATTAAGACAAATTTAGATTTAGTGTACATACGAATTGAACTCTAGAGTTGTAACATAACAAACAAAATAAAAATTAACCTACCATTACTTGAAGATATAAAGTATAATAAGAGTGTTAGAAATTTTTGGAGGAGATAAAATTGGAAGAAAACAAAGATATTAAAATGGATGCAAACTCTACAGATTTTGTTCCAAATGAAGGGTTAGAGAGTGAAATAGAAACTCAAGGACCTAAAAAGATTTCAAAAGATGATCCCGATTACATACCAGTGAAAGAAAAGGTAGCCTACGGAGTAGGAGCTTTAATGGATGGTGGCGGCGTTGCTCTAATGGGTTGTGTAATGCTATATTACATGACAAGATTTTTAGGCATTCCAGCTGCTGCTGCTGGGGCAGTTGTTATGGCATCTAAAGCTTGGGATGCTGTAACAGACCCTGTGATGGGAGTGATTAGCGATAATACTCGCTCACGATGGGGAAGAAGACGCCCATATATGTTTGTTGGTGGATTTTTATTAATTCTCGGAATGGTTTTATTGTTTTTGCCAGCAAGTAGAGAAATAGCAAGTTTAGGTGGTAGAATTGCATATGTTTTAGTTATGTATTTACTATGGAATACCTTTTCAACGATTACACAAGTTCCATATTGCTCACTTGCATCTGATATTTCAGGAGATTATTCAGAAAGAGACAAGGCAAACACTGTTAAATTAATATTTACATCAGTATCAGCAGGGCTTTCATATCTTGGACCAACGCTTGCATTAGAAGCTTTTGCTAAAGGAACAATTAATGCAACACATTTTTGGTTAATAATGATAGTATATGGTGTGTTATTTGGTGGTGGCTTGGTAATAGCTTCTATTTTTGTAAAAGAAAGAGTTGGAGCTTTAAATCCTGATGTAAAAGCAAAGTTTAGTTTTAGAGTTTATGGTGATGCAGTAAAGAACAAGAGCTTTAGATGGCATATCGTTATGTATTCAGCTGCTTTTATGTGTATGGATATATTGTCTGCGCTTGCAGTTTACTATGCCCTAGATGTTTGGGGAGGCACAACCTTATTTGGAAAACCTTTCACTTCAATGTATGTAATTGCACCACTAATGGGCGGAGCTGTTGCAATGTTTCCTGTATGCCGTTATGTGATGGATAAAAAATCAAAACAATTTGCCTTTAGAATGGGGTTACCTGCATATATTCTTGGTGGAATAATGCTTGGAGCAATGAGTCCAGATTGGGCACCTACAGCATTAGTTCCTGTTTTTGCATTGATAATGGGGCTTGGTTTTGGTGGTGCACAAATGATGCCTTGGATAATATTCCCAGATACTGTTGACGTTGCAGAACTTAAACTTGGTCATAGACCGACTGGAGTATTTAGCGGAATGATGACGCTTGCTAGAAAACTAGCAGGGGCACTTGGAGTTTTTGTTGCCGCATCAGGCATACAAGCATTTGGATATAAAGAAACTCCAATTGATGCAACAGAAAGAATTGTTCAAACAGGCAATGCTTTACTTGGAGTGAGAATTGTCTTAAGTTCAGCTGTAGTGATATTAATTTCAATTGCACTATTTGCTTCGTTTAAGTACAAGGTTAACAGCAAAAAGTTAGATCGCATTAAATATTTTAATCAATTAAGAAGAGATGGTATTTTAGACGAAGAGTTAACTGAAGAAGAACAAGCTGAAAAGGCACAATTAATAAAAGAATTAGCATAATATAAAGTGGGCTGTTAAGAAACTAAAAAATTTTTAACAGTTTTTCTTTATAAAAAAACATGACGAAGGGAAGGCTGTTTTTGATATTAATTGAAACATAAAAGCATTTATGAGTCGCTTTCAAGGCTTTCTTCACAGCCCCTTTTAGATATGTTGTGTCTTTAAAATCCTGAAATATTTAGGGCTTAAAATGATGAATACAAAGCAATGTTGAACCATATTATGTCGGTTAAAATTAAACAACATTGTTATACGAGGTAGTTTATGATTAAGCATGTTGTAATGTTTAAAATGAAAGAAGGTGTTTCTAAAAAAGAAACAGCAAGAGTATTAAAAAGCATGGAAGGGGTTGTTCCTCAAATTCGTGATATAGAAGTAGGTATAGACTTTTTGCAATCAGAGCGTTCATTTGATGTGATATTGACAGTTACTTTAGATGATGAAGTTGCATTAGATGCTTATCAAAAAGATCCATATCATTGTGATGTAGTCAAAAAATTTATGCATGCAAATAGACAAAGCTCCGTTGCAGTAGATTACTATGTAGATTAAGCATTGATAAAAAGTTATTTTAAAAGTGAAAGGCTGTTAAGAAACTAAATTTTTAACAGCTTTTTTGTTGTCAAACATAAACACATTGAAAGAAGTGTTTGCTCAATCTAAATTCTTTTATGTAGTTATTTAAATGTTTCTAGAAAGTCCCTTTTTATTATAAAACTGAAGCTGGTATTAAGCTGTTTTTTTCATCGATAGGGAAGAGTTCATCTATTAAACAAATAATTCCGCCATTTTTTATTGGTTTATCAAGCTTGTTTAGTAGTTTAAATGTATTGATATCTCTTTTATTTGGATTTGCAGAAAGTTTAATTTCAAGTGGAGTAAAACCATCATATTCCTCTAACAAAACGTCTATTTCATTTTTATCAGAGTCTCTATAAAAATATATTTGTGGTGCATGTGGCAATAGTTCATACTTGATGGTAAATTGATTTATAACATAATTTTCAAAGTAAGCACCAGCCATATAGCTAGATTTCAAGTTTTCTGGTGAAGGAACTCTTGCAAGATATGAGCAAAGTCCAGTGTCATAAAAATAAAGTTTTGGAGATTTTGTAAGTCTTTTCAAAGAGTTGTTAAAATAAGGTCTAAGTAAGTAGACTATTCCCATTCCTTGTAAAGTTTCTAGCCATTCTTTTGCAGTTGGTTGAGATATATCAGCTGCATTTGCAAGGTTTGCATAGTTTATAACGTTTCCAACTTGAGATGCCACGGCAAATAAAAAGGTGTAAAACTTTACCGTATCTGAAATTTTACCAAGCTCCATAACATCTTTCATTAAATAAGAGTGGATGTATGAGTGGAAGTATATATCTTTTTCATCTTCACTTGCTTCAATTAATTTTGGCATGCCACCAAAATAGATATCTTTAAAGACATCATCAAGTTCAAGTTTCAGCCCATTATTATGGTTTGTAGATAAGTTATTAAAGCTAAAGTTTGTTGGAATGGTATAGAGATGTTGTTTCTTTTCGCTTAAAGTAAAAGAGTACATATTCATAATACCAATTCTACCAGCAAGAGACTCTGTAACCTTTTTCATTGTTGAGTAACTTTGTGAGCTGGTTAACCAAAATTCACCAGCTTTTTTGTTGTTATCTGCAAGCATTTTTATATGTGAAAAAAGATTTGGTGCATATTGTATTTCATCAATTAAAATAGGAGGCTTGTATTTTTGAAAAAATAGCTTGGGATCATTTATTGCAAGAACTCTTGCATTTAAATCATCTAAAGTTACATAAGTTCTATCCTCTTTTTTAGATAAATGCTGTAGCATTGTGGTTTTACCAACTTGCCTTGGTCCACAAACTAATGCAACTGGAAACATTTTTGCAATTATTTTAAATTTTTTCTCTGCTAATCTACTGAAATATACACTATTCATAATAACTCCGTAAAATCTAAAGTCAACTTTATTTTACACATATATCTAGCAAAAGTCAAAGTTTTCATAAAATCTAAAGTGGGCTTTATTTTTCGCAATATACAAATAAAAGTCCATCAAGGGTAAAATTCCAGCAAAATTTAAAGGCAACAATCACTTCTTTAAGTAAATGAACTTTTTGAGCTAGCCTTCAAAAATATTGTCAAAAAATATTGATTAATAAACTTATATAAATATGATATAATGCAATAGGTCTTTTAGGGTCATAATAAAATATATAAGAAAGGTGATTTTTATGAGTAGTGGAAAAGTTTATCCAATTAATATAAAAGGGTACAAGGTAGATTTGCCAGTACTTGCGATAGATCAAGATATGAGTATTGCTTTTTTTAATTTGCATGGAGCACAAGAATTGACAGAACATTGTGCAAAAGAAATCGCAAAAATATTGCCAGAGGTAGACGTTATCATTACTGCAGAAAGTAAAGGTTTACAACTTGCTCATTGTGTTGCAAGAAATTTAGGACATAAGTTTTATGCAGTAGCTAGAAAAACTCAAAAGCTATATATGCAAGATGGAATTTCCGCAACAGTAAAATCAATAACTACAAAAAATATACAAACACTATATTTGTCAGAACACGATGTTAATTTAATTAAAGGAAAACGTGTTGCTATAGTTGATGATGTTATTTCAACTGGTGGCTCGCTTCAAGGACTTGAAGCTTTAGTTGAAAAGGCAGGTGGCACGGTTGTTAAAAAGGCTTTTGTTTTAGCAGAAGGTGCTGCAGCTGATAGAAAAGATGTTGTATACTTAGAGACAATTCCACTGCTATAAGATTTTAAATTTATTTTCATTTAATAGAAGTTTATTTAAGCGAATATATTTTACTGAAAATACAAGAAGGATTTATGTTTGAAAAGTTAGAGAAAAAACATATTAAAACTATTTATGAGTTTTTAAATAATGATAATACCGATGATACAACTTATGCGGCAATAAGCATTTTGGGTTGGATGGCTCCATTTAATCCAGAGATAGAAATTGCAAACAAATATGTCGTTATTAAATTTACATATGAAGGTCAAACTGGATACTTAACCCCTCTTGTAAAAGATAAAAATGATTATGAATATGCGGTAAAAAAGATTTATGAATATCAAGCTAATCAAATACATGGTGTGATAGATTGGCAAAAGCCGATACTTGAAAAATATGGATATGAAGTTAGATATTCGAGAAAAAATAGCGAGTATTTATATGACCCACAAAGTCTAATTACCCTTCGAGGCAAGAAGTTTCATTCAAAGCGAAACTTTATAAATGGATTTCCAAAAGAATATGTTTGGAGACCGTATACTGGAAGTAAAGAAGATAAAGATGCGATTTTTGAAATGTTTTGTAAATGGTGTCATTGGAGAACGGGAGGCAGTGTAGACCCTTGTAAAGATCCAAATTGGCGGACCTCTGAAGCTATGGTTGAAGCTGGCTATGATTTAGAAGCAGATGTACTAGAAATGATGCTTGCAGATTGTGATACTTTTGCTTGTAGTGTAGATATTTTAGAAGTTGATGGTGAAATTGCGGGTTTTGTCGGGGGTGAGGTATTACCTAATAATGTTGGTGTAATATACTTCCAAAAGGGCGATATCCAGTATAGAGGAATATATCCTCTAATAGACAATTTGTTTTGTAAAACACATTTTGATATTCCAACATTGAGATATATAAACAAGCAAGAAGATATGGGAATAGAAGGACTTAGAAAATCTAAAGAAAGTTATAATCCTGTGAAATTAGCAGATAGATATATTGCAACTCAAAGTTTTGATGGAAAGGAAGTTAAGGCAAGTTCTAGGGCACTTAGAATAGGTTTATAAAAATATAAGCTTATCAGACAAGTTCGGTTAATACGAAAGATTAGAATAGGTATAGGCTTATCAGACAAGTTCGGTTAATACGAAGGATTAAAGTAGGTTTATAAAAATATAGGCTTATCAAACAAGTTCTCAAGCATGATTTAAAACGAAAGATTAGAACAAGTATGTAAAAAATATAGGTTTATCAAACAAGCTCTCAAGTATGGTTTAATAAGAAGAATGAGAATAGGCATGTAAAAATATACATTTATCAAATATCAAGCTAACATGTTAAAATTATAATGATGAATAAAGTTTAGGGAATAATTAATGGATCAAAATAGAAAATACACAACAGTTCATTCGGTTAGAATTTTAGTAATAGCTATGGCAGTTTCCATGGCTGCAGGTCTTATAATTCAAGTCATTAAAGATCCGAATATCAAAACCCTAGTATCTATTTTAATACCACAAGTTTGTTATTTAGCAGTTGGGCTAATTTTAATAAAAAAAGAGCAATTTCCAATAAAGGATATTGTCCCTTCCGATATTGGGGTTTATCCACTTGGAGTTTTGTTAACTATACCAATTGCAGCTGCTGTAGTTTTGCAAAATTTAGTATTTGCAACTTCTTTTGGTTGGCTTGCAGATAAATTAAAAATAGGGCTTGATGTAACGCTAGATATTGCAAATCCCATATATGCAGTATTTGGGGTTTTAATAATTGCTATACTTCCTGCAGTTTCAGAAGAGTTTATGTTTAGGGGCGTAATAATGTCATCATTAAGGGAGAGAGGATTTTGGTATTCTGTCTTTGTTTCAGCAGCTGTATTTGCTCTATCTCATCTAAATGTTAAGCAATTAATTCATCCTTTTTTACTTGGTTCGTTGCTTGCATATATTACATTAAAAACAGGAAATATCACATATGCAGTGTGCATTCATTTTATAAACAATGTAATTGCACTTTTTATGAATCAAATACCATTTTTTGCAAATTTAATGATTTATTCGCCCAAAAATCTAGGCATATTATTTGGTCTTATGGCACTGGGTGCAGTAGTGTTATATCCTACAGTATGGCTATTATTAAAAGCGACACAATCATCTCAAAGATTTAGAAAATATTCAGAACCTTCACCATATGAAAAAGCGAGTGAAAAGCCAATTAGAGGCATTGATAAACCAATATTATTTTTATGTGTTGTATTTGTAGCATTGATGTTTTTAACGGCATTTGCGACGGCATTTTCAAATATTAAAACAAACTAAAAAGAGGAATTTATGGACAATTTAGATAAAAGATCACCACTTTCAAAAGTTATTGAAAACAAAAAAGTTGTAGTAGGAGTTATGATATTTGCAATAATATATGACATTTTTTATAGCATAGGCTTAGCTTATGTTCTTGGCGAAAATCCTGTTTCTTTTACAATGAGCATGATAGGAAGAGCTACAATACCAGGGAGATTTCCTACTTTATTTGTGTTTTTTGGTATAGTGACAAATATTGCCTTTATGCTAAACATTAACTACGCATATCATAAAGATGACTACATTAAAACAAAATTAGGGAAAATTGGCTTTATATGTGCCTGGATTGGTGTTTTCTTTTTGACAATGTGTACACTAATTCCATCAATTGAATTTGAAGAAGTGCACGATGTTTTGACAGGATTTCAGGTTGCAGGACATTGGTCAGGTGCAATACTCTTTGCATTGTTTTTTGCAATTTCTATATGTCTATATATATTTTCACATAGAAAAAAATATAAAGGATTTTTAGTTCTCTTCATAGTCTTAATCATTGTTTTAGTCACTTTAGCTATATTAGTAATTGCAATTCCTAAAAATGGAGTGTTCGAAATTTTGCCACTAATACTTGTTATGGCTTTGATGATATTTATTAATCTAGATAAGTTTCCTAAAATTGAACAAGAAGAAGAGACACATAAAGTAGAATAATTATTAGTTTTTCTCATAAACCTTCTTTAGTTTTATAGTTAAAACTAGTCAATTATGCTGTCTAACCGATTTTATTTGATGTTAAATTTTATCGATAAATTCAAATAACGTTATTATACGAGAAACAATTTATTTTGCATTTTATAGTGACATTTAAAGTGACATTTAAAGTGACATTTAAAGTGACATTTATAGTGACATTTTGCATTTTTGAAAGATATTATAGTTGTATAAATAATGCTTTGCTCTGAGGTTTTATTGTTTTCAAAGTGACATTTAAAGTGACATTTATAGTGACATTTAAAGTGACATTTAAAGTGACATTTATAGTGACATTTATAGTGACATTTATAGTGACATTTATAGTGACATTTATAGTGATATTTGATATAATAAGAATAACAACATAAGGAGTAATATTTGTATGAATTTAGGAATTGAAAATGAAACAATGGAGTTCAAAAAGTCTACAGCTGAATTGAAGTCTGCTATGAATGATATATGTGCAATGCTAAATAAGCATGGTTACGGTACATTATATTTTGGTGTAAAACCTAACGGGCAAGTATGCGGTCAACATGTGAGTGCAAGTTCACTTGATGATGTTGCTACACACATTAAAGCAGCAATTAAGCCAATGATCTATCCTCAAATCGAAAAGGTTACCTTAAATGGTTTCGATGTCATAAAAGTAGAGTTTAAAGGAAATGAAAGACCATATTCATCTTATGGAAAATATTTTAAAAGGATTCATGATAGAGCCGAAGATATTACTCCAGACGAATTAAAGCATATGATGCTAAACAATGATTTTACATCAATATGGGAAAATAACCCAACGCCATATGGATTAGATTCCGTTGATTCAGAGGCTCTCGAAAATTTTTATAATAAATCCGTTGATTGCGGAAGATTAGAGCCTTTAGAAAAGTATGATGAGGAGGAGTTGCTTACAATTTTAGGATTATATAAAGATGGTAAATTAAATAATGCAGGTTACTTTTTGTTTTCATCAAAAGAGCCTACGGTTTTAAAAATGGCTGTCTATGTTACTGATGCTAGACTTAATTTTTCAGATATAAATAGAGTTCATGGTAATATTTATAATTTAATAGATGTTGCAACTAAATATATAATCAATCATATGAATTGGAAAGTGGAATTTAATGCTAAGAGTGCATCTAGAATAGAAGTTCCTGAAGTGCCAATTGATGCGATAAGAGAAGCCGTGGTTAATGCATTTGCACATGCGAACTACCGTTCATTTACCGAACATGAAATTACAATCACACCAACTGTAATTGAAATATATAACCCCGGAGAGTTTCCGATAAACTACAAACCAGAAGATTTTGCAACTAAAAAATTAGGTTCAATGCCTAGAAATAGAAAAATACTAGATGTGTTGTACAAATCAAAGAATGTTGAAGTTCAGGGTAGTGGATTAAGAAGGATATTTAATGTCTGCAAAGAAAATGATATTAAATATGAATATGTGTTGAATGAATATGGATTTAGATTCGTTTTTCATAGACAAGGTGTTACTAAAAATGCACATAAAGATGTTGCCAAAGATGTTGCTAAAGATGTTGCTAAAGATGTTGCTAAAGATGTTGCTAAAGATGTTGCTAAAAATTACACTATAAGATTAATTGAAACAGATTATGAGATTTTAAATTTATTAATGCAAAATCCCGAAACCACAAGAGAGGCTCTTGCCGAGACAATTGGTAAAACTGTTAGAACAGTTCAAAGATCATTAAATAGGTTAATTGCAGCAGAAAAAATTATGAGAATCGGTGGTAAAAAAACTGGTTATTGGGAAATAATATAGCCTAATTTTGCAAAGTTTAACGGAATATCTATGGAATATGGTTTTATAAATTTATAGAAACAAATGAGATAAGAATATATTGAGTTGCTTGCATAAGATAGGTCGCAAGTTTTTAATGTATGTCACGATATAATATAGTATACTAGTAGAAACCCTTATCAAAGCGTAGGAGTATTGACATGATTGAAATTAAAGGAAGATATAATACCATAAAGGTTTTTGCAGATGAGCTTGAAGATAGTGCTAGAAGAGACATTGAAGCAATGTGCAATCTAGAGTTTTTAGAAGGTGCAAAAATAAGAATTATGCCTGATGTTCATGCTGGTAAAGGCTGCACAATTGGTACAACTATGACAATTAAAGATAAAGTTGTTCCAAATTTTGTTGGTGTTGATATTGGTTGTGGAATGGAAGTTTCAAGGCTAAAACAAAAGTCTATAGATTTTGAAAAATTAGATGCTTTGATTAGAAATACAATTCCAGCTGGAATGAGAGTTAGAAAAACTTTGCATCCATATGTAGATGAGATTAGAGTAGATGATTTGAGATGTAAAAATTATGTCAATCTTGAAAGGGCAAGATATAGTGTGGGAACACTTGGTGGTGGCAATCACTTTATAGAAGTAGATAAAGATGAAAAGGGCACATTATATTTAGTCGTTCATTCTGGCAGTAGGCATTTAGGCACGCAAGTTTGTGAATATTACCAAGATTTAGGGTTTTCTAAATATCAGGATAGAGTAAAAGAATATAAACTTAGCCAACTTCCTATAGCAAGAGCTCATTGGGAAAGAGGGGAAACATATGAAATAAAAATTCCTTTTGAAATGTCAAAAAATGTAGCATATGTTGATGGGCAAAATTTTGAAGACTATATACATGATATGAAAATAACACAAGAGTTTGCAGTATTAAATAGGCAAGCTATGGTAGATGAGATAGTGAAGGGATTAAATCTTGATGTAGTAGAACAATTTACCACAATTCATAACTATATTGACACAGATGATATGATACTTAGAAAAGGTGCAGTATCTGCTAAAAAAGGCGAAAAGTTTATCATACCAATTAATATGAGAGACGGTGCCCTTATTTGCATTGGTAGAGGCAATGAAGATTGGAACTATTCAGGACCACATGGAGCTGGAAGATTATGTTCAAGAACTAAGGCAACTAAGACCTTTTCAATGAGTGAATATAGAGACTCAATGGAAGGAATTTTTTCAACTTGCATCAATAGGGGAACCTTAGATGAAAGTCCTCAAGCATATAAACCAATAGATGATATTATAAAACACATTAAGGATACAGCAACGATTAAAAAGCAAATTAAGCCTATATATAATTTTAAGTGCTCGGATTAACAATATTGATATATAGTTTAGACGCTTAGATAGCAAAGTGTGACATATAAATGAGTGGGATTTTAGAAGAAATATCGATTTGCACTATTTAAATAAAACATAGTTTAGATATATTGGATAGCAAAGTGTGACATATATCCATATTGAGATTTAGAAGAGATGTTTATTTATATTATTTATATAATATATGGTTTAGATGTTCAGATGGTAGAGTGTGATATGTAAATGAATTGAGGTTTAGAATATTTGAAACGAAAGAGAGAAATTGGATTATTGGTGTATAATATATGTATTGATTAAAAGGTGCACAAAAGTACTATTGAATTAGGAAAAGAGGGGTTTTGATGTTAGATAAACAAGCAATTAAAGAATTAACTAAAAATAGTGAAGATAGAAAGGTTTTTAAACTTGGATTGATAGTTTTTATATCCACCTTAGGCTTGCAAATTACAAGGCTTATTTTGGGGCTTGTAAATTTTAACCTACCTGCTTTATATCTTGACCAATTAGCTACATTAATGATTCAATTCTTTTTTCTAGGTGTATTGCCTGTTGTCTTATATAAAATAATGATTTCTAGAAAGCATAGCGACTTACTTGAAGATGCATCTCTTAGAGCTAAAGTGCCCCCTAAAATTTTAGTGGCAAGCGCTGTACTTGGTTTTGCACTTGCAGGATTTTCTATAATCCCATCTTTAATATCAAGCTTGTTTTTCAATAGCGTAGGGTACCAAAGAAGTTTAGGAAGTGGGACTTTATATACAAGTGATTGGATTTTACTTAGTGATATAATCTTTATCGCAGTATTTCCAGCAATTTTTGAAGAGTTTGTAGATAGGGGAATTTTGTTAGGAGCTTTAAAAAACGTAAAAAGTGAAATGATGCAAGTTATCATTGCAGGAATATATTTTGGAGTAGCTCACCAAAATGTGCCACAGTTTTTACCTGCAACTGTTGCAGGAATGATAATCGCTTATGTTGCAATATTAACTAGATCTATATGGCCTGGTGTAATTATTCATTTTTGCAATAACTTTGCAGTGGTTATATTGTCATATATGAATCAAAAAATCACATTGTCGCGACCAATGCAATATATTGCTGAAAATTCTGGCGGTCTTTTGCTTGGAGATTTAGTATGGCCAATACTTGCTGGGGTTATAATATTTTTTGTCTTAAGATTTATTTTGTCGAGTATGGCAAAGTATACAGCTCCAAAAGTTTCTGCATTCAACCCAGAACAAGGGCATTATACATTGAGTACAGAAACTAAGTCATATACAATATATGGAATGGATCCAGAAAAAGCTTTGCATAGTCCTTCAGAGCTATTAAAATTACACAATATTATAGAGCATATTGTAGAAGATTCAGGGGTGGCTATTAAAAAAGTAAAAGTCTCTCTTTGGGCATATGCGCCTATAATCTCTTCTTTTGTAACAGCTAGTTTCATTACTTTAGCTACTCTATTTTGGGGCATGAGATAAAGCAGTTTAGATAACTTATCAGTTATGTTTAGTGTACATAAATAATGATATTTGGTTTTTGAAATGGAGTTATTTTAATATTTTTGACTCTTTCGATTCTGAATTTTTTGCCTTTGGTATTTACATTCTATTTTCTAGCAAGTAAAATTAAAGTGTATAGTATTTTGCGCACATAAATTATAAATTAATCTATAAAAAAAGATGACAATATTTTTATTGGAGGGTCTTATGAGAAAAAGAAAAGTATTAATAGTAATTGCACTATTTATTTTGGTTGCATTAGCATTAGGGCTAGTTGCATGTAAAAAACCTGCAACAGACACTGGGCAAGAATTTCAGAATGCTTATGAGCCACAGATAGATAGTAGCCAGTATTTAGTAGCAGAGAATGGAAAACTTGGAGTTAGTGATGTTTTAGATTTTTATCGTGCTAAAGGCTTTGATGTCGAAAATGTTATTGCTCATCCAGGATTCATGGCCAAGTTATTTCCAAATGCGGATATGAAAGAACTTGTCAAATCTGTATATGCTATTCACCCACCAGAAGTTTTTTCAGGAATATTTGCTATAACATTCAAAGAAGAAAGTGAAGCAAGGATTTTTGCAAATTCTTTTCATGTAGAAGATGGCATAACCATGGGGAAGCAAATAGGTGATACCTATTATGTGTGTTTCGATGCAAAAGTGGATGATATGAATTTTGAGCAAAACCAAGCATGTATGTCATATATAAATCCAAGCGCTTTTGATTTCTTTGTCATAGATAACATCAATGATGTTTTAAATGGCGATGAATATACAGCACAAAATTATGGATATGTAGAAAAAACAATACAGCCAAATATAGCAAAAATACATGGTGGTATGGTTAGGGCCAAGCTTGATCAAGTGTTTGATGAAGATATTGGTTTAGTTAAGGCTCAAATCCTTTCAGAACTAGTATTGGTTTTAGAAAAATGGACAGGCAAACAGTTCCCAACATTAAAAACTGATGCTAGAAAAACAGTGAAAGCATTTGGCGATGCAGTAGACCATGTATATATGTATCACGATAGCGCAGGAACTATGCAAATTGTAGTTGAATTTAATGAAAAATATGATTCAAACTTAAGAAACATTTTAGTAGATGAAGTCTTAAAAAATGGTAAGGGCTACATTATGTACTTAGTACACACTTTTGGAGTTTTTGATGAAACATTAGGTGGAGAATATGCATATGCAGATGAACTTTCAGATGCGGAAAGAACTGAAGTAGTTGCAAAAATGAAAAGTGTTATAGAAAAAGAAGTAGCTGATCTTGATGAATATGAAGGACTAGGCGGAAATGATCTTTACATAAAAGAAGAGATTTTTGAAGGAGATAAATATTTGTCATTTAAGGCGACAAATCTTTTAATAAAAAAAGAAGTAAAAGAAGTCATTGGAAATAGGCTTAGAGAGAAAAAATTAAAGAAGGTCTTTACTCTAGAAAATGGTTTTGATCCAATAGATGCAGAAACAGGCGACTTTATAGCATATGCAGCAATTAAATGGGGCATAGAAGAATTCCCTGATTTTGATATGGAGATGATGCAAGCCTATTGGTATGAGTATAACAAAGAAGCTGGTGAACTCCCCGAAAAGAGGATATATTTCATAAAATCAGGAGAAGGTGAATCTAGTTTTAAAAATCAAAAACTTGCTACATTTTTTAAATCACAAACTCAAGATGATACATATGATTCATATTTTGACAAAGATTTAATGTGGGTTGTAGTTGGTGATAAAGACTTAATTGATGTATATAAATCTGAGAAAATGCCAAAAGAATATAAAATAACATTTGATAAGGCTGACTGCGACGATTTTGATTTTTTTGAAGAAGGGTGGCCCAAGACAACATATAACGAATTTGATCGCTTTGAGGTCGAAAGACCATGGGTTATAGTAGGAGAAAATCCTGCAGACCCTGGAAGTTGGTTTGTAAAAGTTGGTGAAGTATATGAAGAAATTCCTAAAGATGAGTTTGGTAGGTTATATATAGATGGACTTATCTTGGCTGAAAAGGCTTTTACCGATGTAACACTTTATGCTAGACCTTTAGAATAACATAAACTGACAATTAGTGGTTTAGTAAAATTAAGATGATAGTTGAAAAAATATTGAAAAATATTTTGGGAGGATAAAAAGATGAAAAAGAAAATAATATTTACAATAATGATAGTAATATTGATTTCTGTGATAGCTATTTCGCTTGCAAGCTGTAAGCCTAAGGCAGAAGAGCCAAAGCCTGAACCTTTAAGTGTTACTCTTTCTGAAGATGCTTATCTATCTGCAAGCTCCACAGTTGATGAAACTTTGCAATATTTTCAAGCAAGGGGATATAACGCTAAATTTTATGATGGGGGAGGAGAGATTCTACCAGGCACTGGTATTATAATAAACCAAGATGATGAAAACATTTTGGATGATGAAAACATTTTGAGTGTTATTACCATCGAAAATAAATTGTTTATTATTAGACTTAAAGATGAAGAAACTGCAAAAGCTTATGCTATAGGTTATGATTCAAGAGTACATGATAATTATGCTTATAATTTTGCAGGAGTAAAAAGAATTGGTAGTGATGTTTATGTTGGCCGTATAACGATGTTGCTTCATGTTGCTCCAAGTAATGCTGAAAAATATTTGATTAATGCTTTTAAAGAAGCAAATAAATATGCTGATGGAGCTGACTTGTTGGATCAATTTGCCAAAGATGGTGTTGAGTTGCAAAATTTCATCATCAAAAACGGTTCACATTACAGAAGTTTATTTAACAAATATAGTGAAAATAATGCATTTGAACAATTTGATAAAATGTACAAAAGAGTTACTGGTTTAGAAACAGTTTCATATGAAGAAAAAGATATTTATGCCTTTGCAAACAGTATTCAAAAATTCTATGAAATGCAATTAACTTCAGGAAAGAATATTTCAATCTTTGAATTTAAAGATGAAGATAGTGCTAATTGGTTTAATGAAAAAATATTAACACCAGCAAAAGCATCTCATAAAAAGCTTGTATTTTTCAATGAGGGTGCCCAATTTTTTGAACATCCCGAATGGAATGAAGCCTTATTTGATAAGCAAGAGGACTTTACAAGAGTATATAATGAGATAATAGAAGCTGAATTAAGTAAATTTCTTCTTAAAAATCTTGATGAATCTTACTCTGATATTGAGATAAAAGTTGAAGAAAATTTCGTTGTTACTTCTTACACCTTCATCCCATTTGAAAAAGATTTTGAAAGAGAGTCTAATCATGAATATCAAAAGCTTATAAAAGTATTTGATGCTCCTAGATTTGATCTTGCAGATTGGTGGTGGGAGCTTCCAGATGCATTAAGGGGTGTTTCAGCAGGTGATAAGATTGTTTTTGATAACGGTCCAGGAAAAGTTTTATATGTATTTTATCCTTGGGGACCAAGACTCCAAGGTGCACTAAAAGAACAATTTAATGCATGGTATGATGTATGGTTAGCAGCAAAACCAGAAGAAGAGAGGGAGACTGTTGATAAATATGTATCTGACGATGAGTGGTATTTTGTTGCAGGTGACAAAGATTTACTTGATATGTTTAAGAGCCAAAAAGCAATGAAGAGATATAAGATCACATATGATTTTAACGGTGTCGAAAAAGATGATATTGAAGTAAATTTAGTGGATAAAAACTATATCTTTACTGAATTTGATGTAGATTATCCAATAAAAGTTCCTGTAACTGATGGAAAAGTGTTTGAAGGATGGGAAATCAAAAAAGCAGATGGTACATATGAAGCTATAGAAAAGCTAAATGGCGAAGATTTAGTTAGAGATTATCCAAACGGAATTACACTTAGAGCAATTTGGTCAGAACCAGAACCAGAACCCGAACCCGAGCCACCACTTCCATAAAAAGAAGATCGAAATTAATAATAAATTAATTTAAAAATATTGCACTTTCTATATGAAGGTGCAATGTTTTTATTTATGAGTAAAAGTAAAGATTATGCTTGAAATAGTTCGGGTGTTTTTTAAAAATAGAATAGCATTATGCAATATGAAAAATAAATTTATTATAATCTAACATTAAAAGTTAATGCAGTGTTGCAAAAGGTAATATATTTTTAGTTGGTATTGAAATTGAGCAATTTTACAATATATTTTGGCAATTTTTGCAAGAATATTTATTATACTTGCGTCCATATAAAATGTTAAAATATAAGTAATATAGGATTTTTATATAAGGAATAAAAGATATGATTTTAGAAGTTAAAAATTTTAGTAAGCAATATCAAGGTCAGCCTGTAAAGGCAGTAGATGATATTAGTTTTGCAATTGACAGTGGTGAGATTGTAGGCTTTATTGGACCAAATGGGGCTGGTAAATCTACTACTATAAAAGCTATTGTTGGTATTAATTCAATTGATAGTGGTGAAATTTATGTTGATGGACTAGATTTTTCCAAGTATACAATTGAAGCTAAACAAAAAATGGGATACGTTCCAGACGAAGCTTTACCTTTTGATAATGTTACTGGTAGAGAGTTAGTCCATTTTGTTGCAAGTATGTACGATGTTTCAAATGAAGATAGAGATGCAAGACTAGTAGACTTAGCAAAGTTATTTGATATGACTGGGGTTTTAGATAAATTAATAAAGTCCTATTCTCATGGTATGAAACAAAAAATTGCAGTCATTGCAGCCCTTATACATAATCCAAAGCTTTGGATATTAGATGAACCGTTGACAGGACTTGATCCAAATTCAGCATATAATCTAAAGCAATTAATGCATAAGCACTGTGAAGATGGTAATAGTGTGTTCTTTTCTTCACACGTATTGGAAGTTGTAGAAAAATTGTGCGATAGGGTGATTTTAATAAATAAAGCTGAAATTATTTTAGATTGCACAATAGATGAATTAAAGAAAAAACAAAAAGATTTAACCCTTGAAGAATTTTTCATTAAGGTGACAAAAGAGCATAATGAGTTTTTAGAAAAAGCTAAAAAAGATGATTTGTCAGTAGAGCAAAATGAAAATGCGGAAAAGAAGGAAAGTGAAGCTATAGAAAAACCAACTAAAGAAGAGATCTAAAATAAGCCTTTTAAAAAGGACATTGTTATAGAATAAATGATTTAAAAAAGAGTGAATCTAAAATTAGTCTAAGCTTATAGAAAAGATCTAAAACAAGAGTTTTAAAAGAAAAAAAGACAATAAATTTAAAGATAAATAGAGTTATGGTAAACAAGAGAAAATTAAATAGAATGTTAGCACTTGTGAAGTTTCATTTTTTAACTTCAATGCAAGGTGCAGATAATAAGAAAAATAAAAAAAGAAAAGACGACTTATTAGGTGCTGATACAGCATTTGCTAGCGAGTCAATTGCAAAGAGAATTTTTAAATATTTTGCAGCAATTTTCTTTAGCTTTATTTTTGTTGCAGTAATGTTAGCTATACAAGGTTATGGAAGTGCACAAATGGCATTAGCACAAGGAGTGTTTGCAGAAAATCTAACTGTTATGATGTTAGCTATGCTTTTGATGAGCACGATGTTTGGATTATTAATGTACTCTAATGTTATGTACTATGACAAAAAGGCAGATTTTTTAAATGTTCTTCCAATATCAAAAGATGAAATATTTTGGTCCAAGTTTGCATTTTTATACGTTAATCAAGCCCCAGTAGCAATGATATTGTTTTTGCCTTTAGCATATGCTTCAGCTGCAGGTGCTAAGCTTGGAGCTGGCAGTTATTTTATCTTAACAATAATACCATTTTTTATTCCATTAATATCACTATTTGTATCAACTATTATTTCACTACCATTGAACTATATAGTTTCAAAAGTTAAGAAAAAAGAGTTTACAAAGAATTTAATTTTAGGAATTTTCAGTGCCTTAATGCTCATACCAGTGATTGTTTTTATGATATTTTCTGGTGGCGGTGGTGAAGAAGAAGAGCAAATGGCAAATATTCAAGCTTCAATGCAAGGGGTTATTAGAAAGGCTGCATATGTCGCTTATCCAATTTATGCCTTTGTAAAGGCGGCTCTTTTTATGGAAGGCTCAGGGATGATGGTGTTATATACACTCATTATTTTCATAGCTATTACAATTATCACTATAGTTTTATCAAAGCTTTTATATGCAAAAGCATCGACTAACTTAGAAGATGTAGTTGTTGCTAAGAAAATGAAACAAGAAAAAAAGCCTGTCAAGGGGAAACTTGCAGTGCTAGTGAAAAGAGAAGAAAAGCGACTTTTAAAGCTTCCAGGAAATTCTATAAATATAATTATAGGAATGCTAATGCCATTTTTTATGATTGTTCCATCTATGTTTAGTGTGGTCAAAGAAGCAGGGGGTATTGCTAATATTTATAAAATAGCAATAGCTTCAGGTCTTACAAATACAGTTTCAAGTGTAAGTATGGGAATGTACTTTTTTGCAATTGCCATGGCTGTAGTTTATGTTAATATAAGTTTTACAGTCCCAATGTCCTCAGAACATAGAGTGGGAATAGACTATCTTTTGAGTTTACCAATATCTTTAGAAGAATTAGTTAAGGCAAAGTTTATTACCAACCTCAAATTTAGCTTACTATTCAATATACCTATAATGTTATTTTTCTTGGCAATGGCACCTATACTAAAACTTGCTTTCATATTTTTGCTAATCAATGGTGCACTTGTATCGCTTGCATCAATATCAATTATATATCTAGTAGACTTATCAAAGCCATATTTAGATTGGACAAATGTTGCAGAAATAAGACAAAAGTTTCGCGCAAACATTCCTTTGATGATTGGACTTTTAATAGCGATGTTGCAACTTCCAATTGCTCTACCCATTGCAATATTTACATTTCAAATATTCCATTCTTATGCAATACTTTATTTAGTAATTACAGTATTTAATGTGATTTTATTTTTAATCCCTTTTTTGTTATTAAAGAAAAACTACAAAAAATATATAGCAAGATTGCAAGCATAAAGTGTCATAATGCATATAAAGATGAAAGCTCCAAATGGAGCTTTTCAAGTTATACAATTAGAAAAATTCAAGGTTGAAACATATTAGCATTAAATATATAATTAAAAATATAATAATTATAGGTTTTTAGAATTTTAAAAGGATGGTGTAATATGAGTAATGTTACTACATACGAAAAAATATTAAAAAGAGAAGACCATGGTATATACATATATATTCCGATTGAGATTGAAGAAGGGGTTGAGCGCTTAGAAATATCATATGAGTACTCTCCTTGGAAATTTAAAGGATCTGCATGGAGAAATGATGTTGATTTATTAGTGGTAGATGAAAAGGGCAATGATGTTGGGACTAGAGGCTCTGTTATAAGGGAAATAGTTATAAGTCCATATTATTCAACTCCTGGATTTGATGTAAGAGAGATAAGTAAAGGTATATGGAATGTGGTGGTGTTGCCAGCTAGGATGATTTCAGATGAAATAGATTTAAAGGTGCATGTTAAAACTTTTAAGAAAGAAAAAAGGTGGTATATAGGCGATACCCATACTCATACATATAACTCTGATGGTAAGCATAGCTATGATACATTAATTGATAAAGCAAAGAAAATAGGTCTTGATTATTTGTTTATTACTGATCACAATAGAACCATATTACATATGCCAAAATCACAAGATTATTTAACTGTTGTGCCAGGGCTTGAATATACTTATCCAAATGGGCATGCTAATGTTTGGGGACTTCAACAGCCATATTCTGGAACCTTAATTACAAATACTCAAGAAGGATTTTTAAAGTTAAAAGAAGAGTCAGAGGCAAACGGTGGACTTGTAAGCATCAATCATCCGTTTTGCTCAATGTGTGGTTGGCACTGGCCACTTGATAATTTTGATTTTGATTGTGTGGAAATTTGGAATGGCCCTATGAGGCTAGACAATCTTAAAATTATAGACTGGTGGCACAATGAATTAGTAAAAGGTAGAAGACTTAGTGCAGTAGGCGGGAGCGACTATCATAGAGATTATTTCGTTGTTAAATTACTTGGAAAGCCTGTTACTCATATATATTCTGAAGGTCGCACTCAAGCAGATTTACTAAAGGCGATTAAAGAAGGAAGAACGAGTATATCATGGAAAAAAGGTGGTACATTTATTGAAATTACAAGTGGCGATAGTGTTGTAGGCGATAGTGTAAAAATAAAAGATGACACAAAAGTAAGGATAAGCGTTACTAATCTAAAAAGAGGACATACTCTTAGAGTGTATGATAGTGAAGGTGTTATATATACTTATAAAGCAAAGAAAAAAGGTAATCATATAATAGAACTACCTGTTAAAAATGCTGGATTTGTGAGAGCCGATGTTAGATGGGATTTGAAGGGATTTAAATGGCTGCTATTTAACTTAGTAATGACTTTTTATATTCCTGCTCAAGCTTTTATGAAAGATGTTCCACCAATGGTAGAGGCTATTTGTAGTCCAATTTGGTTTGAAAAATAGATTGGAAAAATTAGAACAAAATCAAAAAAGCTCCCAATTTTGGAGCTTTTTTAGTTTATGTGAGCGTGTTTTATTTATGCAAAAGCATATATACTAAATGCCATAACTGCCATACCAACAATTACACCATAAATAGGTAAATGGGTTTCTCCAGTTTGTATAGCACTTGGTAGTAGTTCATCTAAAGCGATAAATACCATTATTCCTGCAACAAAGGCATTTAAAAATCCAAGTAATGTAACAGAGAAGAAAGGTAATAAAATTAGGTA
This sequence comes from Clostridiales bacterium, assembly GCA_012800525.1. Classification (GTDB taxonomy): domain Bacteria; phylum Bacillota; class Clostridia; order Christensenellales; family DTU072; genus JAAZJD01. The sequence goes on along the minus strand of JAAZJD010000016.1, from coordinate 603 downwards.
GGCAAATAGGGCACCTAAAGGTTCAGCAAAACCTGAAAGTGCAGACCAAAAGAATGCTTTTTTCTTGCTTCCTGTTGCATAGTAAAGAGGAACTGATACAGAAATTCCCTCTGGAATATTATGTAGTGAAATTGCGATTACTATAGGTAAAGCTACTTCAAGCCCTTGAAGACCAGATACAAATGTTGCCATTCCTTCAGGGAAATTATGTATTGCAATTGCAAGTGCCGTAAAAAGTCCTGAACGTAATAGAGCTTTCTTTTTAACTCTTGTTTGTTGACAATCTCCAAACTCAATACATTCATCTGGATCAACAGGGTTTAATTCACCTTTACGTAATTTTGCAAGCCTTCTTCTCTTAAAAGGACTTAAATCTTTAACATGAGTAATACATTCGCAAGCAGCCGGAACTTCTTCTTTGTTTTCTAAAACTTCACTATCTAAATTTATTGGAGCCTCATCTAAATCAAGGTTTATAGGAGTCTCTTCTTTTATTGTTTCTTCAACTTCTTTCATTTCTTTTACTTCGTGAGGATTACTTGCTTCTGGAACGAATCTATCAATTAGTAAAATGAGAGCAATGCCTGCAAAAAACATCAATAT